>JAGKTT010000016.1 GCA_021153285.1 Bacteroidia bacterium | reverse complement strand
ATCCAATGCTATGGGGTATTAGTCGGCGTTTCCACCGGTTATTCCCCAGAAACGGGCAAGTTGCTCACGCGTTACGCACCCTTGCGCCGGTCGCCGCCAGATGTTATTGCTAACATCCGCGCTGCCCCTCGACTTGCATGTGTTAAGCCTGCCGCTAGCGTTCATCCTGAGCCAGGATCAAACTCTTCATTGTATAGTTTTTATATTTCTCAGTTTGTCCTGACACTTATAATTTCCAAAGAAATTAACGCTTCTCGATAAATTGTATTTCTCGGTACTTGCTTCTTGTACAGTAAAACAGTCTTTTCAATGAACTTCTTAATCCCTCTTTCGAGGCCCGTTTTTCAAATGGGAGTGCAAAGGTACGACTTTTTAATTAACTTCCAAATTTTTTCGAACAAATTTTTAAATTATTTTTTACATAAAAGTCGAACTTATACAACATAGGCTTGATTATCAGACAATTATAGCATCAATAATTTTTACAGTCCCAAGCAGAAGTGAGTTATATTTTAAAAACTGCTCCAAAATCAACATACATATTATATATATGGTATTCCATATACTTAGTACATTGAAATCATTCCCCAAGACTGAGGTCCACCTTCGATTGTCACATACACCACCACTTCCCTCTCCAGTCCGACCGTCGTACCTGGCCCCTTGAACGGAATCATTACCACCTGACGAGGATTGCGGATAGTCTCATCCAGATCGAGTTCACCGAACCACCGAGGGCCTGATTTAAACTCCACCTTGCTGATCTTGACATTCTCACCACGGGCATTTGTGATCTTGAGACCGTTCATCTCAGCGAAGTCTGTGGCCATTATGGTCATATACAGACGTTTCTTTGGCTTTCCTTCAAAATCCTGAGGACACCAGTATGCCACCTCTCTCTCCGGAGCATAAGGATTGAATGATTTGTCTGCATAATCCACCAGAGAGTACTTGTCCACCAGTTCGCACGCTGCCGCCAGCGGATCTGCGAAAGGTTCCTGAGCAGAAATCTCAGGCTTACCTGCCGGGCAAACATCTTCGGCCGTACCATAACCTGTTCCATAGTGGAATGTATTGTCCGATGCCACCATATCCGCAAGTTCACCTGCAATTGCCTTCTCGAAATAATAATCCAGACGAGGCGCATAGTAATCACGGACAAGACCTGACCACACACGAGCCGAATAGTCTTTGAGCGACGGACCTGACCAAGTCGATACCAGACGCTTGATTTCTTTCTTGAAGTCCGCTGCCTCTTTCACGCTTGTAGCGACTTCATCTGCCATATCGAACCATCTCTGAATTCTGAGAACAGGATGAGACTCAAGGAGCCTGTCCATATCAAGGAGCATCCGGACAAGCAGCTCCTTAAGTTCACGTGCCTTATCAAGGTCACCGGCCACAATAGCCCAGTTGGCAGCCTTCAAGGCATAATCAGCCTTTGCCGCAATATAGAGAGCTGCATACTGAACAGCGTCAGTCACGTAAAGTTCATTATCCCTGAAAGTATCCGCCACAGAAAGGAAAGCCTCGATACCATCGAAATAATGCTGATTGATATTCATTGTCTCACCTCTGTGATAAGCAGGGCGCTGCTGCCAGATGAAGCGGGCATTATTGGTAAAATTGTCATAAACAGACTGACGGAGCCCGCTCCAGAACTTCGTAAACGCGGGATCTGCAACACCATAGCGAGCTTTATCATAAGATTCAAGGAATGTGTCAAGATCAATTCTTGAATCACTCCAAGCTGCTGCTGAAATAAGTTCATAGAGAATTTCATTATTCTCAACTCCTTCAGGAGAGGTACCGAAACCGGTAAGGCGCCTTTTATTCTCTGATTCAAGAGCATCGATATGACCATTCAGGTAGAAATCGAGAGGGCCCTTGAGCGCTGTCCGACCTCCGAAGTTAGGAACCGTACTCCATATCCAGGACTTTCCGTAGAAACCGTTTAGATTGTCCCAGCTGTTGCCGTTCTTCCATACATAGTTATTGAAATCCACTGCGAGGTCTATCACCATCATCTTGTCATCCGGGGCCCCGCTCAGAAGAGCTTCTACACTCTGTGGATCCCATATATCTCGCTGATAACCGAACATCCACCCCTGCATAACCCACACTGCATCCGGATTCGCAGCAGCAAGAGCGTTGTAAATGGTCGCGCTATAGTGATGAAGCTTGTCGTGACGTTCCTGCGAACCTTTTTCACCAAATGGAATATCAAGTTCATTGAAACTGTCAATGAGATAATACTTACCCTTACCGAACTCCCTCTCCCACTCTTTGATAAATTCGGTTCCAATAATGCTGAAAAGAGAATCAACAGGAGAAAGCATATAGCTTTCGTGACCAGCCCACTTGGTAGTCATCATATCTACATCAGGATAGTGCTCTTTCATAGCCTTAGGCACAAAACCGGCAAATCCCTGATATACCGGATTCATTCCAAGAGCAAGCATCCTGTCATTGATCTTGTGCTGAAGTGCAATCTGGCTTGCGTGCCAGTCCTGTGACATTCCGCCGTCAACAGCTGTCATATTACCCATTCGCATCCACGGGAAATGAGCCGGCCCTGTAAAATATGCATCAATCTCTTCCTGGCTCAGACCGAGTCGAGACCAGACTCGAGCAAGAATTGCCTCGCCTGCAATAGGAGCCAACGGCATATTGAAACCGTGAAGAGCAATCCAATCGATCTCCTTCTCCCACTCATCCCACCCCCAGAAAGGTGTGGTATAGCCATATGTACATACATTATAATAAAGGCGGTCACAGAAGGGAGATGTAACTACCTGGCGAGACATATCCTCGAGTTCTACCGGGAATTCAAGCCTATCACCTGTCCAGCTGGCAATACCGTAACCGTTTTCAAGGACATAGTCATAGAATCCTTTGCACAATGCGACAGGCGAAGTGCCTTCCACTGTGAGGATATCATCTTTCACAGTCAACGCATATGAGTCAAGACTATCAGACTTATCCATCATAACGAATTCCACATTGGAAGGAACGGTTCCGAATGTTCTTGACAGAACACTTTCGGCTTCTCTCACCTCGGCAGGCTTGCAACTAAGGAAAATAGAGAAGGCAGCAAGAGCAATTGCTGCAAAAGAAACAGACTTTTTCATATGTATTGATTCATTTACAACAAAGTTAGTATTTTTATTACTATTTTTACATAATAATATAAGACCTATGAAACCTGAATCTAAAAGACTTCTTTCCATTGATGCACTAAGAGGCTTCGATATGCTTTTCATTATGGGATTTGCTCCCCTTGTAATGGAGGTGTGCGCATTATTCGAAGGAGGATCCGAATGGTGGATCTCCCGTACAATGGAACACGTATCCTGGAACGGCCTGTCTCACCACGACACTATCTTTCCGCTGTTTCTGTTCATAGCCGGAATTTCATTTCCGTTTTCATATGCGAAGCAGCTATCAAACGGAGGGTCTAGAAAATCCATCTATATAAAAATAATAAAGAGAATGCTGATACTTATAGGACTCGGAGTCGTATATAACGGTTTCTTCAATCTTGACTTCGAGAAGATCAGAGTAGCCAGTGTTCTGGGCCGGATCGGTCTTGCCTGGGGATTCGCAGCAATCCTATATATCAATTTCAAACCGATGACCAGAGCTATCATTGCAGGAGCCACACTTATCGGATACTGGCTTCTGATCTGCTACGTGCCAGCTCCGGATGTACCTGGTGCGGATCCTCTGACAATGCAGGGCAATCTCATCGGATATGTAGACAGGCTTCTGATGCCAGGAAGGCTGATATATGACGGAGGCCGTTTCGATCCGGAAGGACTTCTGAGCACTGTCCCGGCTATTGTTACCGCAATGCTTGGTATGTTCACCGGCGAATTCATCCGAATCCCGGAAGAAAAGATTTCCGGCAGCAGGAAATCTCTATATATGGCAGGGGCTACAGCAGCAATGCTCGGACTCGGACTTCTCTGGAACATTGTATTCCCTATCAACAAGATGCTCTGGAGCAGTTCATTCGTACTTGTCGTGGGTGCATATAGTCTCGGAATGTTCGCTCTGTTCTATTATATAATCGATGTGAAGGGATGGCAGAAATGGACATTTTTCTTCAGAGTAATAGGAATGAACTCCATCACTATCTATATGGCACAGAAAATAATAAGCTTCAGCAGTATCAACCGATTCTTCCTCGGAGGAGTCGTAAGTTATGTCCCGGAAGCCTGGGGAGCTGTAATATTTTCAATCGGCTACCTCACGCTCAGCTGGCTTTTCCTATATTTCCTATATAAGAAAAACACGTTCCTAAAGATTTAGAAACGTGTTTTCAAAGGATTCGTTCTAGAATTTCTTCTGACCGTCAAGCAAGTGGCTCATTCGGCGATGCAGATCAAGATCCTGCTCCGGATTTGAGCCATATTTTCTTATATAAGTGCGGAAGCCTTCTTTTCCTTCAGTAAACTCAAAGATACGGGCTCCGCTCGGACCTATATTATTATATACAGTATCACAGCCGCTGTAGCGACCATAGATATAGAACATATCACCGAACTTGAGGACAAAATCATCATCGTGGTCGTGCCCGCAGACGATGGCCTCTACATCACCCAGTTCCTTGAAGTTAGCAACAAGACCAGAGTTATATTTTGAAGAACAAGGCTCTTCTGCGAAGTAGCCTGACATATTCCTGCCTGTATCCCTGACGCCATCATTATACTCTCTTACCGGGATATGAAAGAATGCAATAGATGGAACCGGCTTACCTCCATTGGCCTGAGTAAAAGCCTCGCTATGATTCCTGTACCATCCTATCTGACTATGTCTGATGTAGTCATATCCCTTCTCGCCCCTGTAATCTATATAAGAACCGGAGTCAAACAGATAGAACACTCTTTCCACACCTTTTGAAGAAGATAGGCTTATCACGTCATTCGAACAACCGTACAATCCTTCTCGTGCCGGAGTATTGATATTGCCCGGAACAGCACGGATGACTTCAAACATTTCATTTCGGGTCAATTCGAAGTCACTGTCGTGATTACCCAAAGCCACCGCGAAAGGGATTCCCCTGTCGGCTATAGGCTGAAGGATTTCACGGGCAGACCTTGCCGCCGGATTGCCAAAAATGATATCACCGGTGTGGATTACGAGATCCGGTCTCTCTGTATCAAGCATCTCGATTACATTTGCCAGAGCTCTTTCCGACCTCTTGTCACCTGCGACATAATGCGTATCTGTCAGCTGAAGAATCTTGAATTTGCCATCAGGGCGATATCTGAATTCCCTTACCGGCTTATCATCCACAAAGGCTTCCCCTTTGATATCCTTATCTCTGCCCGCAAGTGCATCAATGCCCGACACAGCAATGGCCGCACCCGAAAGTGCAGCCACTTTAAGAAAGTCTCTTCTTTCCATATATTGCTTAGAAATTGTATTTCACCATCATATTGACACGGTGGTTGCCTACCCAATGGAGGTTCTGGTCGGCAAGAGCGTAAGCATTAAGTTTTGAGATGTCACCATACTGAACCGAGGTCCACTGGTACTCGAGTCCGACATTCAGCTTGCCGATGTTATAGATAAGCTGCGGATTGATTCTGTACATCTGGTTTATATTAGCGAATCCGTTGGTGCAGAAATATACGTCAGACTTGGCAAGAGGACCAGAAGCAGCCTCAGCAAGACCGAGATTCTTCATATAGCCAAGGAACAGAACACCCTGCCACTTATTTCCATAAATCAGTGAAAGCCAAGAAGATGAATTGCGAAGTGAAGCATAATTCCAGCTTCCGTCCGCATTCTCGCCGATCTTTGCATAACCGCTCATCAGATTCAGATGTTCTCCACTCTCGCCCCAGGTAGTCTTTGCCTTGACAGCAAATTTCTTATAAGAATACTGAGCATATGCATAACCGAGGACAGAAGTCTTGCGGTCTGAAACCTTAACAACTTTATCATTCAATGTTCCGAATACTCTTGGCTTGATGCTAAGCACATCCACACCGGCTTTTACAAGGAAATTCTTTGTCTTATATCCCAGTGCCGCATAAGCTTCAGGAGTCTTTCCATACTTCATATACATAGCCGAGCCTCCGATCGGGCCGTTTGACTGATACTGCATCTGCCAGAGCGCAGCAGCAGAAACGAACCAATTGTTTCCAAGGTTTGCATCCATCTGAACAAGCGGAGTTCTTGAGAACGGTCCGAATGGAGCACCTACCTCAAGGCTGAACAAATGTGGAAAGTCTGCCGCCATCGGATGCCAGCCCTGTCCCATCTTGAGAGCCACAGAAGCCTTCTGATCTTCACCCATAGGAAGATCCTTCCAAGTGACAGTCGCATATGCCTGGCGCAGACGGGCCTGGGCTGTGCCGGAAATCTTTGTGCTGCTTGGGAAATATACTGTTGCATTGGCATTCGTAGAGTTTGAAAGACCGGCATAGAAGTCGCCCTCGATCTTTGCCCCGAAATGTACATTGCCGATGCTGTAACCTGTAACATCCACACCAAGACGGGAAGTAAGAGCTACAAAACGGAACGATGACTCATCATTGATATCAATTCCGTCCTTCATCGAAACATCCTTAGGAAGGTAATAGAAAAGGTCGGCAGTTCCTGATACGCTCTCACGGCTGTCATAGATGAAATAGTTCCTGACGAAACCGTAAATTTTGAAATGATTCTTTGGCTCAGCCTTCTGCTCTGGTTCCGCAGCTGCTGAATTCACTGCACAAAGGGAAAGGAGCGCAGCTGAAAGCATTATGTAAAAACGATTCATATTTTATATTGTTTAATAATCAGGGTTATATTCCTCCACTGTCTCTGTCAGGTCGGAACGACAAATGGGCTGCCCGAAAGCAGCCCACAAATATAGTACTTTTTTCAGTATTAGAATCCGATAAAGATAAGCATTAAATATCCAAGGGCAAAACCTACTACACCCATAACGATTCCGACAGTAGCCATCTGCTTGGTAGTGATCATACCTGTAGATGCAGCAAGCGCATTAGGCGGCGTACTTACAGGGAGACACATTGCTATGGATGCCGAGATCGCGATACCGATGATCATCGCAGGAACACCTCCCATATTTTCGAATGCAGGATTTCCAGCCATAGCCTTTCCGACTACGATAAGGATAGGAACAACGAGGTTTGCAGCAGCCGAGTTCGAAATGAAGTTCGAAAGGAAGTAGCAGATAAAACCTCCCACAAGCATCACCACAAGGGCATTCCAGCTTGAGAACGGAATGATTTCGATAAGCTTGGTAGCGAGTCCTGTCTGGTTAAGTGCAGTTCCAAGAGCAAATCCGCCGGCAACCATCCAAAGCACTGCCCAATTGATATGTTCGAGGTGACGCGCCTTAAGGATACCGGTAGCAGAGAATACTGCAAATGGAATCATAGCCACAATGTTAGAGTTCACCTTGAACAAGCTCTCACCTACCCAAAGAATGATAGTAAGGGCGAATGTAACCCATACAACATACTTCTGGAAAGGAGTTACCTTCACTGGAGCACCTTCTATCTTGAGTTCGATAGACTTAGCCTTGAAAGGATACAGTTTTTGCAGAAGTATCCAGGCTATGAAAAGCATAAGAAGCACGAACGGCACCATTCTGAGCATCCATCCCGCGAAAGTGATATTGTAACCGGCTTCCTGAAGGGCTCCCAGGGCAATAGCATTTGGCGGAGTACCGATAGGAGTACCCATACCACCGATATTTGCAGCAATAGGAATAGCGAGGGCAAGAGAGATTCTTCCACCGCCATCCTTAGGCAATGTAGCAAGGACTGGGGTAAGGAAGGTAAGCATCATCGCTGCTGTAGCTGTGTTACTCATAAACATCGAGAAGATTCCGATCACGAGCAATACACCAAGAAGGACAAACTTAGGATTCTTTCCGAATGGCTTGAGCATTACTTTCGCTAACTGAACATCAAGTCCTACTTTAGTGGCAGCAAAAGCAAGAACGAATCCACCAAGGAAGAGCATTATCACAGGATCGGCAAAAGCCGCCATTACATCCTTATAATTTGTAAGGGCACCGACATTTTCCTTTGCGATAAGGAAACCGAGTCCTTTGTTAGATGTAGTAAGAAGAATAGAAACAATAGCTACAACAGAAGTGGTCCAGGTCGGAATGACTTCAAGGATCCACATAAGAGCGGTAAACACAAATATCGCAATGACTCTCTGCTGGGTCAGCGTAAAGATAGGTTCCGCAGTAACAGGGTCGACTCCAAAGAAAGAAGTAGGGACAAAAGCCAGGAAGAATGTTATCACGCAGACGCCGAGAAAACTAAGGCATCGCTTTACATTCATAGGATGGCCTAAAAATGAAAAATAGGACATAGTTTTTAGTATTGTTATTAATTATATTTCCAATAATGATTGTAAAGTTGGACAATTTATTTATAAAAAACAAGAGAGCAGCCCTAAGACTGCCCTCTTATATAATATTATATGATATCGATTAACCGAAGAATCCGGCTGAACCGAGAACGATAAGCATTACATATCCGATTAAAAGACCGAGGATACCCATAATGAGACCAGTCTTGACCATCTCCTTCTGCTCGATCATACCTGTTGAAGCAGCAATTGCATTCGGCGGAGTCGAGATAGGGAGTACCATACCGAGTGACGATCCGATTGCCACACCCACGAGGAGAGTAGAAACGCCACCGAGTGGTGCAAGGTTTCCTGCTACGCTTGCTCCAACCACTGCAAGGATAGGAACGAGGAGTGATGCGGTCGCAGTATGTGAGATGAAGTTAGCCATCGCATAGCAGATAAGACCTGAACCGATCACCATAATCAATGCCGGCCAAGAGCCGAATGGGATTACGTCGATGAGAGTCTGTGCAAGACCTGTCTCCTGAAGACCTACTCCGAGGGCGAAACCTCCGGCAACCATCCAGAGAACAGACCAGCTGATCTCCTCGAGGTCACGTTTAGTAAGCACTCCGATAATAGCACAAACACCTACAGGAAGCATAGCCACAACATTTGCATTAACGCCGGTTGCCTTGTCAAGAACCCAGAGAAGTACAGTGCAGATGAATGTGATGTATACTACGATCGATCTCCAGTCCTTCTTAAGTTCGCCCTCGATATTGAGATTGATTTCCTTAGCCTTGAATGGGAATAGCTTCAGGAGCATAATCCAAGCGAGGAAAAGAAGAAGGAGAGTGAATGGGATCATAAAGAGCATCCACTGACCGAAGCCTATTTCGATACCGATTTCTGACATATACTTGAGGGCGATGGCATTAGGAGGTGTACCGATAGGAGTACCCATGCCACCGACATTGGCAGCGATAGGAATAGCGAGCGCAAGAGCTGTCTTTCCCTTTCCGTCAGCAGGAAGAGCCTTGAGGACAGGACCGAGGAAAGTGAGCATCATCGCTGCTGTAGCTGTGTTCGAAAGGAACATCGAGAAGACTCCAGTCACCATAAGGAAACCGAGGAGAACCCACTTAGGATTCTTACCGAATGGCTTGAGCATTACTCTTGCGAGGAAAAGGTCGAGACCTGTCTTCGATGCAGCAATCGCGAGCACGAATCCTCCGATGAAAAGCATAATGATAGGGTCTGCAAAGCAATGAAGCAGAGACTTGTAGCTTGTCTGGGTTCCAAGAACCTCAGGAGCAGCGTTCTCAAAGAATACAAGACTGCTGTTTGATGTCGTAAAGAGCAGCAGAACTACTACCATAACCGAAGTCGTCCAGGCTGGAACAGCCTCGAAAAGCCACATAAGGATGGCATAGATAAAGATAGCGAGCGTACGCTTCTGGATGATAGTCAGTCCATCGATCCAGTTCTCAACTGGAAGACACCATACCAGGAGAGCTACGACTGCCGCAATAATGAGACGGATAGCTCTTGATATTGTCTTGTCATCTGTTCTGTGAGACTTCTTCCACTTGTGATAAGACTCGACAAGATCATAACCAGGGAAAATTTTAAACATAACTTTATAATTTAGTTAGACTATTATTGCCAGTTCTGAAAAACGGGCGCAAAGTTAGTCTTTATTTATAATAAAGCAATTAAATATCTGTTAAAAACAATGTCATTCCGAGCAAAGCGAAGAAACGATTCTTCACTTCGTTCAGAATGACAATATTGGATTCCTCGACAAGCTCGGAATTAGATGATACCCTGCTCGAGCATTGCCTGAGCGACCTTCATAAAGCCGGCGATATTTGCACCCTTTACATAGTTGATGTAACCATCCGGCTGAGTACCGTACTTAACGCAAGCCTCGTGAATATTGGCCATAATGCTATGGAGTTTCTCATCCACTTCAGCAGGACCCCAGCTGATATGCATCGCGTTCTGAGTCATTTCAAGACCAGAAGTAGCAACACCACCTGCGTTCACAGCCTTACCAGGAGCGAACATAATTCCGGCCTTCTGGAAAGCAGCGATTGCCTCAGGAGTACATCCCATATTTGAAACCTCGGCAGCAAGCCAAGTTCCGTTTGCAAGAAGTTCCTCAGCATCTGCGCCAGTCATCTCGTTCTGGAATGCGCAAGGCATAGCGATATCGCACTTGATGCTCCAAGCCTTCTTGCCAGGGTAGAATGTTGCAGAAGGGAACTTGTCAGCGAATGGAGCTACCACGTCATTGTTAGAAGCACGGAGCTCGAGCATATAAGCGATCTTCTCGGCATTCATTCCCTCCGGATCATAGATTGCTCCGTCCGGACCTGAGATTGCTACCACCTTTGCACCAAGTTCTGTAGCCTTTGTAGCTGCACCCCAAGCTACGTTACCGAAACCTGAGAGAGCAATTGTCTTATCCTTGATATCCTTTCCTGCCATCTGGAGCATATGCTGTACGAAATAAACAGCACCGAAACCTGTAGCCTCAGGACGGAGGATAGAACCACCCCAAGTAAGTCCCTTACCAGTGAGGACTCCTGTATTATACTGCTGAGCAAGTTTCTTGTACATACCGTACATATAGCCGATCTCGCGTCCACCAACTCCGATGTCACCTGCTGGAACATCCTGATCTGGTCCGAGAATCTTCCAGAGCTCAAGCATAAATGCCTGACAGAAACGCATAATCTCTGCATCTGACTTTCCTCTTGGGTTGAAATCCGAGCCACCCTTTCCTCCACCCATAGGGAGAGTTGTGAGAGCATTCTTGAATGTCTGCTCGAATCCGAGGAACTTAAGGATAGAAAGGTTTACAGAAGGATGGAAACGGAGACCGCCCTTGTAAGGTCCGATAGCAGAGTTGAACTGTACTCTATAACCTGTATTTGTCTGCACCTCACCATTATCATCGATCCAGGTAACCTTGAAAGTAAGGATACGCTCTGGCTCTACGATGCGTTCCACGATCTTTGCATCCTCGAATTCAGGGTGCTGGTTATAAACTTCCTCGATAGACTCCAATACTTCGTGTACCGCCTGAAGATATTCTTTCTCATAAGGGTACTTGGCCTGGAGTTTGGCCATCAAATCCTGTGTGTTCATTGTTTATTGTTATTAATTAGGTTTGTCATTTCACTTCCCAAGTCGATCCGCTGCGAAGAAGGTCATCCACGCACTGGATCTTTGATTTAGCCTTGACTTCGGCTACCTGATCACGTACTCCGTCATCATATGTGACATCCTTCACATCACGGATGACACCAAGTGCAACAGGGAAATCAGGATATTTCATATCGGCCAGCATCATATGGATACCGACATTCTCGGAGTGAGCGTCGTGTACGAGTATATCATCCTCAGTAATGCCGTTTTCTCCGATTGTCACCATTCTGAGACCCATACCATCCAGTACGATACCCTTATCGCGATTCTTTCCGAAGATCATCTTCTCACCGTGACGAAGAACGATTGTTCTGTCTGCACGTACTTCTCTGTCTGCAATGAGCTTATGAGCTCCATCATTGAAAATCACGCAGTTAGTCAGCATTTCCATTACTGAGCAACCGTCGTGCTTTGCAGCAGAAAGCATTATCTCTGATGTAAGCTTAAGTTCCGAATCCAGGCTTCGCGCAAAGAATGTACCCTTCGCACCCAGGACAAGACTTCCCGGATTGAACGGATGTTCTACAGTTCCATATGGAGAAGTCTTGGAAATGGCTCCGAACTTCGATGTAGGAGAATACTGGCCTTTGGTAAGACCGTAGATCTGGTTATTGAAGAGAATGATATTGATGTCGACATTCCTTCTTATTGCGTGTATGAAATGGTTTCCTCCGATAGCCAGAGCATCACCGTCTCCGCAAGCCTGCCATACGGTCAGGTCAGGGTTGGCAACCTTGATTCCTGTAGAGATGGCTGTAGCACGACCGTGGATGCTGTGGAATCCATATGTATTCATATAATAAGGAAGTCGTGACGAGCAACCGATTCCGGACACGATCACATATCTTTCCTTATTGTAGCCTAAGGCCTCTGTAACATCAGGAAGAGCCCTCTGCAATGCTGCGAGTACACCGTGGTCACCACATCCGGGGCACCATCTTACTTCCTGGTCACTCTTGAATTCTTTGAAAGTATATCTTGGCATAGTAATGATTCTTTTACAGGTCTAAATTATCCTTTATTGCAGCGACAACTTCCTGAACAAGGAAAGGCTGACCCTGGACCTTATTAAACTGCTTGAAATCGAACTGCGGGAATTTTCCACGGAGATAATTCACGAAATGTCCGTTGTTAAGCTCGCATACGAGTACTTTGTCGAACTTAGAAAGCACTTCCTCTGTGTTCCTTGGAAGAGGCATAATGTAGTCGAAGTGTGCAAAGCTTACATCTGTACCGGCCTCTCTGAGTTCCTGAACTGCTGAAAGGAGATGACCGTAAGTTCCTCCCCAGCCTACTACAAGAAGCTTTCCGCTTTCCGGACCGTTCACTTCAAGCTCAGGGATGAAGTCTGCGACCTTCTGCACCTTCATCTCACGCTCGCGCACCATAGTAGCGTGATTGACCGGATCCGAAGAAAGGACTCCGTCGTGATTCTTTTCAAGACCTCCTACACGATGCTCATAACCTGCCATTCCTGGCACAGCCCATTTGCGTACCAATGTCTCAGGATCTCTTCTGAAAGGTTTGTACTCGGTATTCGGCTGAACGAACGGAGGTACGATCTTAGGATAATCCTTCATAGAAGGGATGAGCCAAGGCTCTGAACCGTTTCCGAGGAATCCCTCAGTGAGAAGGAGTACAGGAGTCATATGCTCAAGGGCGATCTTAGCTGCATTGAAGGCTGCATCAAAGCATCCTGCAGGAGAATGTGCGGCCATAACGACCATAGGGCACTCTCCGTTGCGTCCGTAAAGAGCCTGATTAAGGTCAGTCTGCTCTGTCTTTGTAGGGATACCTGTAGAAGGACCGGCACGCTGCACATCGACAATGACGAGAGGGAGCTCTGTCATCACAGCAAGTCCCATTGCCTCCGACTTGAGGGAAAGACCGGGGCCTGAAGTGGTAGTCACAGCAAGGTTACCGGCGAAAGCTGCACCAATGGCAGTACAGATACCTGCAATTTCATCCTCAGCCTGAAGAGTCTTTGCTCCAAGACTCTTATGAACTGCCAGCTCTTCAAGGATGCCGGTGGCAGGAGTGATAGGATAAGAACCGCAGAAGAGAGGAAGGTTGGCCTTTTCTGCTGCTGCGAGAAGTCCCCAGGCAGTAGCCTGATTACCAGTGATATTTCTGTAAAGTCCCTTAGGCTGATGAGCCGGCTCGATATTGTATGTATTCGGAATCGCCTGGATATTGGCCGCATAATTGAATCCATCCTTGAGCACCTTCTTATTAGGTTCGATCAGTTCAGGCTTCTTCTTTCCGAACTTACGCTCAAGATACTGGAAGATGTACTCCATCGGACGGTTGTAGATATAGCAGGCCATACCGAGAGTGAACATATTCTTACATTTGGCCACTGTCTTTCTGTCAAGACCGCTGTCTTTAAGACTTTCCTCAGTAAGAGTGGTGATCGGAGCTATGATGATAGTCCTGTCCTCAATATATAGTTCAGCGATAGGATCGCTCTTGAGTCCTGCCCTCTTGAGTCCTTCTTCGTCAAATGTATCAGAGTCAATAAGAACCATTGCTGTTCTCTTGAGCCACTTGGCATTGGCCTTGAGAGCTGCCGGGTTCATTGCCACGAGAAGATCACAGAAGTCTCCTGGTGTGGTAATGTGTTCGCTTCCGATATGAACCTGAAAGCCAGACACGCCTGATACTGTACCGTGTGGAGCACGGATTTCCGCCGGATAATCCGGAAAAGTCGAAAGTTCGTTACCAAAGATGGCTGACATATCTGCAAAAAGAGACCCGGTGAGCTGCATACCATCTCCCGAATCTCCTGCAAACCTGATTACAACATCCTTAGTATCAATAACCTTATGTTGCATAGTTAGTGTTATAATTTTAAATCAATTTGTCAGATTTTCACACAAATGTATGCATTTTTCGCGAATATGAAATATAAATTCTAAGTTTTTGCATAAAGAAAAAGCAGGAAAACCTGAGATAGGAATTCCTGCCTTTATTATAACTTTATATTTCAAGCGATTACATTGCGCCCTGAGCTGCTGCAGCCTTTGCCTGAAGCTCTGCAGAAAGAGTCTCGAGAGTTCTACCTTCAGGGATATTGAGAGCCGTGCGAGCCTCCGGAGTAAGGTTCACTCCCTGGGCAGGATCGATATAGATCATCTGGGTCTCCTCAAGCACGAAAGCAAGTCCGTGAGCCTTTGCAAGCTCTGTAACTGTAGCCTGAGCCTTTTCTGCTACAGGAGCCTGAAGCATCTGCTGCATCTGCTGGAGTTCCTGCTGGAAAATCTGCTGGCTTTCCTGAAAACGAGCCTCGATCTCCTGAAGTTCCTTGAGCTTGCTGTCTCTGATAGCCGGAGTCCAGGTAGCTTCCTTCTGCTGGAATTGCTGAGCCTTTGTCTGATACTCCTCGTACATTGCTCCGAGAGTTTCATATGTTTCCTTCTCCTGAGCCTCGATCTGTACTCTTACAGAGTCCATCTCTGGCATAAGCTGAACGAGTTCAGTATAGTTAACATAGCCGAACTTGAGGTTCTGGGCTGAAGCGGCAACTGAAATGATTGCCATTGCTGCAATGATAAAAATCTTCTTCATAATGTTATTAATTGTTTTTTTTAATTTTTCTGTTTAAAGTTCCTTCACCGGGCTCAGGAGCCCGATGCTTAGAACTGCTGTCCGATCACGAAGTGGAACTGGCTGCCACCGTTGACAGGATCATCGAATCCCCATCCCCAGTCAACTCCCAGAAGACCGATCATAGGAAGGAAGACTCTCACACCCACACCGGCAGATCTCTTGATCTGGAACGGATTGAAATCTCTGATGTCTGACCAACAGTTACCTCCCTCAAGGAAGAGCAATGCATAAATGGTCGACTGCGGCTGGAGAATCACAGGGTATCGAAGCTCGACTGTGAACTTGTCATATACGTTACCTGCATAGTAGTTACCAGTGCTGTTATATGATGACAAGGCCTGTGGAGTCAGAGAGTAGTTTTCATAACCGCGGAGTGAAATGATCTCTGAACCATATGTATCATATCCTGACATACCGTCACCACCGACACGGAAGCCCTCGAAAGGTGAATATCCCCAGTTTCTGTTATAATATCCGAGGTATCCGAACTGAGCGCGAGCCATCAGGACAAGGTCACCGATAAGCTTGGTATAGACAGCTCCCTTGAATGACCACTTATGATACTCGATCCACTTGTAGCGGTGCTGAGAACTCTGAAAATTATAGTTGATATCCTTCCAGCTGTCTACCTTGGCAGGATTTCCCTCAGCATCAAGAAGTCCGTAATCCTTCTTTCTCAGCAATGAGTACGGAGGGGTCAGCTGAAGCGAGAAGCTGAAGTCTGATCCTAGACGCGGATAGATCTGCTGGTCAGTCGAGTTTCTCGAAAGACTGAGCGTATAACTGAGATTATGGGATATACCGGTATTGAAAAGGAACTGATAAGCCCAATTCTGGAGTCGGTATGTCTGCCAGCTGAGCTGGTTGTAAAGTACGAAATAGGAATCAGGCCATTTAAGACGTTTTCCCAGACCGGCTGCAAATCCATACACCTCCATAAACTCATCATTGTTGAGGATATTATAATATATGTATGAATTGGTCTGACGGGTGTAGTAGACAGACATATTCAGCGAGGTCGGCTTCTTACCGAAGAGCCAAGGCTCAGAGAATGAAGCAGAAAGGCTGGTATAATATGTTCCGTTGGTCTGGAATCTCACAGAAAGGTTCTGCGCATCTCCCAGAGGAACCGGACGCCAGGCTGTCTTGTCAAAGAAGCGACGGGTAGAGAAGTTATTGAAACTTACTCCGACTGTAGCCACGAATGTATTTCCTCCCCATCCTCCTGAAAGTTCGAGCTGGCTGGAAGGCTTTTCTGTCACATTATAAACTATGTCCACAGTATTATCCATCGGATTAGGAAGGATCGACCATCCCTTGGCAGGGTCCATAATGGCCTCCGGATCGAACTGTCCCATTGAAGCGATTTCACGGATCGAGCGTTCGAACTCCGACTGGCTGAAAAGATTGCCCGGATATGTGAAGAGCTGACGACGGATCACCCTTTCATTGGTAAGGTCGTTTCCGTTGATGACGATATTGTTCAATGTTGCCGGCTTGCCCTCGACAACACGCATTTCCACATCCACTGAGTCTCCCTCGATATTGAGCTCTACCGGCTCTATCTGAAAGAAGAGATAACCATTGTCACGATAAAGCTGAGAGACATACATATCGCTCTGCTTTCCGCCTCCGAAGAGTCTCTTCTCCATTGTCACGACATCATAGACATCACCCTTATTGATTTTAAGGACCTGATTAAGGCTTTCAGCAGAATAAACCGAGTTACCGGTCCAGGTAATGTCACGGAAGAAGTACTGTCTTCCCTCATCGATTTCGAAATCTATCTGAAGGCGGTTAGGCTCCACGTAGTACATCGTATCCTTTACGATTCTTGCATCCCTGTATCCCGCTTCATTGAAAGCTGCGATGAGAGACCTCTTGTCATTATCATACTCCTTCTCCTGGAACTTCTTGGAGCTGAAGAAGTTCTGAAGTCTCTTGTCTCTAGTCTTCTTCATTGACCTTACGAGCTTGCTTTCCTTCACGTGTTCAGCACCATTGAAAGTGATTTTCTGGATCTTCACCTTCTCACCCCTGTCGACGGCAAACTGGACACGGATCGCACTTTTGATCACTGTATCACGCTTTGTATTGACATCGACCTTGACATTGTAAAAGCCCTTCTCCTTATAATATCTCTTGATGATATCGCTCGAAGTCTTCGCCACATAATCCGAGAATTCACCTCCGCGACGAAGGTTCAGACGTTCACGAAGTTCCTTTTCCTCACCGCTCTTGACTCCGCTGAAAACCCAGCGCGACACACGTGGACGCTCGATTATGCTTATCTTGAAATATGCGGTATCTCTGGTAGGAGTGATGGAGTCAATAGAGACTGACACATCCTCAAAATATCTCTGAAGCCAGAGTCTGCTTACAATATTTGACAGATCCTCGCTCGGCACGGTCACTTCCATTCCTTCGCGAAGGGCAGCTACCTGCAGGATCTGGTCAGGCGAAAGATACTCATTACCTTCCAGTCTGACACCACCTACAATATATTTCTTCGGATTATTATAATCGACCTCTACACTGCTGCCGGACTGCTGCGCCCAGAGGGGACAGGAAATCGCCAACAAAAGCGAAAGAAAGACAATTCTGCAAATTCTCATCACGATACTCTTAATTTCAAAACTGCAAATATACGTATTTATTTGACTTTTCCATAACGTCTGTCACGTTTTGCGTACGATTCCAACGCTTTACGGAATTCTTCCTTCCTAAAATCCGGCCAAAGGGTATCCACAAACAGGAACTCGGAATAAGCTCCCTGCCACAGCATATAATTGCTTATCCTGCTTTCTCCAGACGTCCTGACAATCAGATCCGGATCCGGTATTCCGGCCGTAACAAGATACGGGGCAAAGCCTTCAACGCCCATATTTTCGATTTCCGTCTTCCTTTCAGGGTGTTCGAGCAAGTCCAACGCCATCTTTTTCGCAGCCTGGAGGATATCCCACTTGCCACTGTAGCTCAAGAATACGATGAGTGTAAGAGCATCATTGGCAGCAGTCATTTCCATACAGGAATCAATTTCAGCATTGAGTTCCGCTGAAAGTCTGGCCCTGTTACCCAGCACCATAAAGCGCACGCCATTTTTGTTCAGAGACTCCATTTCAGCAGCCATTGCCTTGACCATCAACCCCATAAGTGCCAGCACCTCATCTTCCGGACGGTTCCAGTTCTCCTCAGAGAAAGCAAAGACAGAAAGGTATCTCACCCCCGTCTCCAATGCGGCTTCCACACAAGCCCTTACACTTTCCACACCTTCAAAGTGTCCGTAGACACGTTCCTTTCCACGCTCTTTCGCCCAACGTCCGTTTCCATCCATTATCATAGATATATGGACCGGTACCTTGGTCATATTTTCTGTTGACATATAATCTAATCGTTATTTCTGATATCTTCGCCCCAGAACAGCTTCTCTGTCAGGGCATTTATAAAATTGGAGTTTCTGAGCCGGACACGTCTTAGCGAAAATTGTGCCAGCCGGATCATAATTTCAGTCGAAGACGGCACCGAAGCAGTACGGTTATCAGCCGTGAATATGACATCGGCATCCCTCGAATCCATTTTCAGTCTGATTTCGGCACTGTCCGGAACCACCAATGGACGCACATTAAGGTTATGAGGAGCTATCGGGGTAATGATCAGCACTTTAGACTCAGGAAGAGCAATAGGTCCTCCGGAGCTCAACGAATATGCTGTCGACCCGGAACTGGTAGAAACGATCAGCCCGTCAGCCCAGTATGTAGGTAGGAGGACTCCATCGATACTGACCTGGACTCCAAGCATTGCAGCCCCGCTGCGATGCACGGTAAACTCATTAAGTGCATAAGGCCAGCTGTCTATCCCGGCATCACCGGTAACAGCTTCAGTCTGCAGCATTGCCCTGTTCTCTATGGTATAGTCCCCTGTCAGAATCGCACCTGCCACATCAGCAGCCCTGTTTTCAGACAGAAATCCCAAGCGTCCCATATTGACTCCCATTACCGGAATATCCCTTCCTCCGACCATCTTGGAGGCTGACAGGAAAGTACCGTCACCGCCGACACTCAGAAGGATATCGGGAGAATCCGTCAGCAGATCACCTTCATAGAGTATATCTACAGAACAGCCCGATTTTTCCAGATCTGCGATAAGCGTTAGCAGACCGGAATCTTTCAAAGCTTCTCTTTTACCTATATATATAGCTATATTCATATGTTTTTCTCGGAAACCGGCGTCAAAAATAGCACTTTAATATCAAAATTTGAAGTTTATTGTCTACTTTTGTGATTTATAAGAAACTGATTTAAAAGAAATGACCAAGCTCAGTGTCAATATAAACAAGATCGCCACGATCAGAAATGCCAGAGGAGGCAATACACCCAATGTGGCCAAGGCTTCCGTGGACTGCGAACGATTCGGCGCCGAAGGCATTACGGTTCACCCAAGACCGGATGAAAGACATATCAGGTATTCGGATGTCAGGGAAATCCGTCCACTGATCACTACGGAATTCAATATAGAAGGCAATCCGATCCCCTCATTCATACAATTGGTTACAGAGACCACCCCGCATCAGGTGACCCTCGTTCCCGATGCTGAGGATGCGATCACATCCAATGCCGGCTGGGACACAATCCGTCACCGGGATTTCCTGACGGAAGTATGCGCTGAATTCAAAAGGCACGGCATCAGGACCTCGATTTTCGTAGGAGCCGACCCTGCAATGGTTGAAGGTGCAGCTTTATGCGGATGCGACCGTGTAGAACTCTATACCGAACCCTATGCAGACCTCTTCCCTATTGCACCTGATACTGCGATTGCCCCTTTCATCAGGGCTGCCGAGACGGCAAGGAACTGCGGACTGGGCCTCAACGCGGGACACGACCTGAATCTGAACAATCTGGAATTCTTCATCAGGAACATCCCTTGGACAGACGAAGTGTCAATCGGTCACGCCATTATCAGCGATGCATTGTATATGGGACTTGAGGCAACAATAAAGGCATATCTGTCAAAAATTAAGATTTTTTAATTATCTTTGCGTCTTGTCCGTGTGTTGCACGGTGGTTTGAATTCTAATAAATAATTTTACAGATAATGAAAAACACAACACTTATTCTCTGCATCCTCGCTATGATGGGTGCAATCTCTTGCAAGAATGCAGCTACTACAGAGTCAGCTGCAGCGACTGAGACAGCAGCAGTTGCTGCTACAGAGGGCAAAATCGTATACATTGATCTCGATAAGATCCTTATGGATTACGATATGGCGAACGACCTCAGATCTGTTGTTGAGACAAAGGTTCAGAATATTCAGGCTGAGATCAACAGAAGAGGCCAGAAGCTCGAGAAGCAGGTAGCTGACTATCAGGATAAGATCCAGAAGGGTCTTATGACACGTTCAGTCGCAGAAGTCCAGGGTCAGAAGCTCCAGCAGGAGGAACTCGACTTCAATAACTACGCAGCTCAGAAGCAGCAGGAGATCCAGGAAGAGCAGGTGGTTATGATGAACCAGCTCGGTGACGCTATCCAGACATTCATAACCAAGTACAACGAGGAGAAACAGTATGCTATGATCCTTACCAACTCAGGCGGAGCACCTGTAATCACTGCTGATGCATCACTTGACATCACTGAGGACGTACTTGCAGGACTCAACGAAGAGTACATCAAGACAAAGAACCAGAAAAGCGCAGAATAATTGAAAATAGCAATACTGTCCTGCTTCTATCCCTATCGAGGAGGAATCTCTCAGTTTAACGCTTGTCTATTTGGTGAACTGAGCAAAACGCATATTGTCAGAGCATTCAATTTCAAGAGACAATATCCCGAATTCCTTTTCCCGGGAAAGACACAGTTTGTGACAGACGACGATGAGGCCGTACCGGTAGAGAGCACATCTCTGCTGGATACGGCCAATCCTTTTACATACCTAAGCACATATAAGGAGATACGTGACTGGAACCCTGATGTGCTGATCGTAAGATACTGGATGTCATACTTCGCACCGTCTCTGGGATATATAACAAGAAGGATGAAGAAGCACTGCAAGGTAATCTCCATCCTTGACAATGTGATTCCTCACGAGCCGCATTTCTTTGACACCCCTCTTACCAAATACTTCCTCAAAGGCAGCACAGGATCTGTAACCCTCTGTGAAGCCGTATCAAAAGACTTATTGAAAATCAGTCCGGACTCTCATTATACAGTCATTCAGCACCCTCTCTATTCACATTTTGGAGCAAAGAAGGACAGAGATGAGGCTGAAAGGAAGCTCGGGCTTGCCCCAGGCAGGAAGAACCTCCTGTTCTTCGGACTTATCAGGGCATACAAAGGACTTGACATACTTCTGGAGGCATTCGGCAAGCTTTCAGAAGAATACCAGCTCATCATCGCAGGTGAGCCATACGGATCTTTTGACAAATATCAGGAGATCATTGACAGACTGCCAGGGAAAGACCGTATCTTTATGGACCTCAAATACATAAAGGATTCAGAAGTGACGGATTACTTCTCTGCAGCAGATCTGGTTGTACTTCCGTACAGAAGCGCCACCCAGAGCGGAATCAGCTCTGTATCATACCATTTCGAAGTCCCTATGGTCGTCACCGACGTAGGAGGCCTGAAAGAAACAATCGGTGACAGGGGCACAGGACTTGTGGCCTTAGAAGGAACTCCGGATGCAGTCCGCGACGAGATATTGAAATACTTCGAAAATCCTTCTGTGAAGGAAGGATGCATCGCGGCCATACGTCAGGAGAAGGAAAGACTATCTTGGAAGACATTTGCCCGGAAGCTTGAAAGTTTCATAGAGGCATTATAATATTGGAGCTTATGCAAAGAATGATAATCAGCCTGTTGACAACGGTTTTAATTTCATCAGGTATTCCATCTGCGATATACGCACAAGAGTACGAAAGCACACCTGTAACGATCTCCGGAGAGAAAGTCAAGATAAACGGACAGGTATGCTATTCACATATCGTGCTGGAAAAACAGACACTGTATTCGATAAGCAAGGCATATAACGTGACGCTGGAGGATATATACAGCTATAATCCGACTGTCAGGGAAAAAGGTCTGCAGAAGAACTCCATCCTGATCATCCCCGTAATGGAATCTCCCGCCACATCGGAGAAGACTGTAAATGAGACTGTCACAGAAAACGAGACTGTAGCCCAGCCTGAAAACGAGCAGAAAAGTGAAGATGAAGAAAGTTTCACCAATGCCCCACAAAGGATTCATATCGTGAAATGGTTCGAGGATCTGGATATGATTGCTAGGAAATACGGAGTCAGTGTCGAAACCATTATGAAAGCAAACGGACTAAGCGGAAGAAAACTCTCCAAAAGACAGAAACTGATCATACCATATACAGATGATGCAGCACCACAGGAGCAGGTAACCGCCCCCGAGAATATGGAAGAAGAACCCGATACAACGCAAGTTACTGACTCTATATCAGAGAAGAAGTCCGGAATACTGGATGGATTGCTTTTCCCTAAGAAAGAGGTAAATCTCAGTCTGATTATGCCATTCAAAGCCACCGGTACATCAGGCAACATAGGCAATATGGATTTCTACAGCGGCGCTCTCCTGGCAGTCTACGATATCGCAAATGCAGGTACATCCTGTGACCTGAACGTCCTTGACACCGGAAACGGAAGCATTACTGCCTCTAAGGGAAGTATCGACAACAGTGATTTCGTCATAGGACCGGTTTCCCCTGCTGAAATCAATGAGGTACTCGGTATGTCACCAAAGGCAGTAGTATCCCCTCTTGACCAGAGAGCGGCATCATTGGCAGAAACATTCAGCAATATGATACAGGCTCCTACACCGCTGGATGCCCAATACAAGGATCTCATTGACTGGATCTATGAAGATATGGAATACAGCGACAGGTTCATTGTCATAACCGAGAAAGGGGGCACACAATCTGAAGCAACAGTACAGATGAAGGCTGCTGCCGATTCTTCCGGACTTGAGTACAAACATCTGGCATACAGCATTCTGGAAGGAAGAAACGTAACCAGTTCGCTCGAATACATTATGACAGAAAGCGGAACAAACAGAGTATATATAGCATCTGACAGCGAAGCTTTTGTAAATGATGTTGTAAGGAATCTGAACCTTATGATCTACAATAAATATGAAGTGGTACTCTATGCACCTTCCAGAATAAGGAACTATGAGACCATCGAGGTCGAGAACTTCCATAACACGGCACTTCATATCAGTACCGGATACTATATTGATTACAACGACCCAAGAGTCCAGGAATTTCTTCTCAAATATAGAGCGCTTTACAATACTGAACCTACCCAGTTTGCATTCCAGGGCTACGACCTTGCAAAGTACTTCATCGAACTTGTCGCAAAATATGGTAACAGATGGGTCGGAAAGCTGGAAAACTCAGACGCTTCGATGCTGCAGAGCACTTTCAGATTCAGAAAAGCCGGAGAAGGCGGTTATATCAACACCGGAGTAAGACGCATCGTCTATGAAGATGAATGGGTAGTGAAAAGGGTGAGATAAGCCTCAGGAATTCAGCAAAGACTTTGCATTCGCTATGGCAGCATCTGTCAGAACAGTACCGCTGAGCATACGGGCTACCTCCATAACTCTCTGTTCTTCAGAGAGTTTTTTTATTGTAGAAACAGCTTTGGAAGTAAGCGGATCGATATCCTTGGCGACCATATAATGGGCTGTACCCTTAGCCGCTACCTGAGGTAGATGGGTAATGGCGAAAACCTGCATAAAGCTGCCCATTTCACATATTACAGAACCCATCCTGTCAGCCACACTTCCTGATACACCTGTATCGATCTCATCAAAGATCATTGTAGGCATATTGGCATACCTTGCCATCATAGCCTTGAGAGCGAGCATTATCCTGGACATTTCACCTCCTGAAGCACACTTAGCGACATCCACAGCATTCCTTCCGGTGGAAGAAAATCTGAACATAACCGCATCACGTCCTGTGGCAGAAACGGGAACATCATTCAGAGAGACTTCAAAGATCGCATACGGAAGCTCCATATCACGGATGGAAGATGTAATAGCCTCGGCAAAAGAGCCGGATGCTGCCGTGCGCGCAGAATGTATTCTATCTGCAAGGACATTCACTTCCTTTTCCACCTTACTTATCTGAAGCAGAATAGATTCACGTTTCTCTTCAAGCACAGCGGTGTCTGCAAGTGATTCTGAAAGTCTGTCGCGTAAGGCTGTCAGCTCAGAGACATCCGAGCAGGAATGCTTCTGCATCAGTCCATATATCAATGACATACGGGACTCCACTTCTTCAAGACGGGACTCGGAGAGTTCAATACCGGCATTTATGGAAACAGCATCTGACAATATATCATCCAGTTCTCGTCTGCAAGTATCCACCCTCTCTGCAAGTTCTGAAACGGCAGGAACATAACGTCCTGCCTTGAGCAGCATCTTGTACGCTTCTTTAAGGGAAGCATCGATTGAAAGCATCTCTCCTCCTGAAGATGCCGATGTAAAAAGCTCCTCGGCAGAAGAAAGTGATGTCTTTATTTCCTCAGCATTTGCAAGCTGTTTCTGCTCTTCTTCCAGCTCGGCCAGTTCGCCCTCGCGGAGTGCTGCCGCTTCAAGCTGTCTGTACTGAGCTTCATTATATTCCTTCTCGCTGATCTGGCGAGCAATACGCTCCTCGACAGACCTGAGTTCGCTTTTCAAGGCGCTGAGCATCTTCCACAGAGAAGCACATTCCTCGCGTGAAGACATTGTTCCCGCAAAATGGTCCAATATATCCAGCTGGAACGATTTATCAGACAGAAGAAGGGTCTGATGCTGGGAATGGATATCTATAAGTCCGGAGGAGATTTCCTGAAGCAAGGTCACCGGCACCGGACAATCATTGATGAAGGCACGCGAACGTCCCGAACGGTTCACGACCCTGCGCACTGTGATATGTCCGCCTTCCCATTCCACTTCATTCTCTTCCAGAACAGTCTGTAATGTCTTGTCATCAGTCTCGAATTCAGCTTCCACTACACAATTGTCAGCTCCCTCCGAGACCATAGAAGCATCAGCCTTGGCTCCCATTACCAGAGACAAGGCACCAAGAAGAATTGATTTACCAGCTCCAGTCTGTCCGGTAATAATGATCAGACCCTCCGGAAAATCTATTTCCAGAGAGTCTATCAATACATAATTCCTTACCTGAAGCGTGGTCAGCATAGACTATTCCTCGTCCTGTCTTGCCATTCTGTAGGATACTTCTCCTTCCTGGAATTCTTCGATCGCTACAAGGCTTGGCTTAGGCTGTCTTTCATAATATTTAGAAATCTCGATCTGCTCACGATTCTCGAATACCTCTTCTATAGCATTGCTGTCGTTCTTGAAGTCCTCAAGTTTCTTTGTGAGTTCCTTCTTCTCAGCGATAGCGATCTGATTCGCTCTCTTTGCAAGGATTACAACAGTCTCATAAATGTTTCCTGTAGGGTCTGCAAGATCACAAAGGTTTCTTGTCAATGTGTTTGTAGGTGTTTTCTTGTTTGCCATCTTATATTTACTTTTCGTTTTCTACTTAATTATACTCCCGCCGGACTATGAGGGTTTCATTTTTTTTGAGACTTTTTCTCTTCTTTCTGAAGTCTCTTCCTCTCTTTGGCAAAATCTCTTTCGCTCATCTCCTCATCAGCCACCTCGACTTCGCGTCCGAGAGCCTTCTGAGCCCTGCGGTATACATTATCAAGCTCCTTGCGATAACGCGACTGCGGAATCTCGCCAATGAAGTTCAGATAATCATCCACAAAAGTAAGATATCTCTCCTTCTGCTTCTCCGGCACACTCATATTGGCGTATTTGTAGGAAGACATAGCTATATAATAAAGGATATCTTCTCTATAGATATTGTCCGCGTCATCCTTGAGCACATTCCTGAATGCGATGCGGGATGACTTGTAATTCTCCATCTTGTAGTAGAGTTTGGCTGCCTCATAAGCCTTCTTGTCCAGACGATCGTTCAGTTCCTGCAACATATCACGGCAAGTCTGCATATGAGGAGTCTTAGGAAACTCTATCATATACTCCGATATCTCAGTCATAGCCTTATATGTCGGGGTCTGGTCAAGTTCCCATCTGAGTGTCGAGCGATACAGACAGTCAAGTCGCAGATATCTGGCCTCTGATGCAAAAGGGCTGCGCGGATAAGTTTCCAGGAAATTGGCAAAATTTGTTTCTGCTGTATAATAATCCTTGAACTTATAATTGCTGAGTCCCCAGTAGAACCTTACGGTATCATCGCGCTGAGTACCGTTTGTCAGTACGGAAAGCGACTCGAAAAGCGATCCTGCCTTAGAATATTTGCCCTCATTATAATAATTGAAGGCAGCCTCATACTTAAGATCGGCATCGTTACTGTTCAGGAGCATCTCATACTGAGACTTGCAAGAGGATAGAACCGCTGCCACTGCAGCAGCTACAATAAGAATTCTAAACTTCATCTTTTAGTGTCAATTAAAGCATTTTCAGGAACTTCTCTGCATCAAGGGCAGCACGGCAGCCTGAAGCCGCAGCTGTGATCGCCTGTCGGTAAAGAGGATCCTGCACATCACCGGCAGCGAACACTCCCGGCACATTGGTCTTGGATGTCTTGCCGTCAGTCACTATATAACCTTCCTTATCCACCTCGATCCACTCTCTGAAGAGGTCAGAATTAGGATGATGTCCGATAGCAAGGAAAAATCCGTCCACGGCTATATCAAAAACCTCGCCATCCTTACGTACGAGTCTTGCTCCGGTCACACCATATTCATCTCCAAGGACCTCCTGAGTATTGCAGTTCCAGAGAATCTCGATATTCTCAGTATTTCTCACACGCTCCTGCATCGCCTCTGAAGCTCTGAGAACATCCCTGCGTACGATCATATATACCTTCTTACAGATACCTGCAAGATAAGTAGCCTCTTCGCAAGCTGTATCGCCACCTCCTACGACAGCCACAGTCTTCTTTCTGTAGAAGAATCCGTCGCAAGTAGCGCAGGCAGACACTCCCAGACCTCGATATTTGATCTCAGAAGGAAGTCCGAGATACTTAGCTGTAGCACCTGTAGCGATGATAAGTGTTTCCGCCTCGATTTCCTTGTCACCATCTACAACTACCTTGAAAGGTCTCTGCGAAAGATCTGCAGAAGTAATAGCACCTGTTCGCACATCAGCACCAAGGCGCACAGCCTGTGCACGCATTGTATCCACGAGCTGCTGTCCTGAAATTCCATTCTCGAATCCAGGATAATTTTCAATATCAGTAGTAGTCGTCAGCTGACCTCCAGGCTGAGTTCCTTCAAATACGACTGGAGCGATATCCGCTCTTGAAGCATAGACAGCCGCAGTGTATCCTGCAGGGCCGCCACCGACGATAAGGCATTTTATTCTTTCCATAGTCAATTTTATATGTAACTTGCAAATATACAAACTTTTTCAGACTTTCATAAGATATGGCTTCGCCTTTCTGTAAATCCATCCCAAAAGACAGTCCGGAAGTATGATGCAGATAGGCTTGAAAATATGATTGAGAGCACCTGGCATCACCCCTCTGCGCCTTCTGAATGTCGCATTCAAAGCCCTGTCCACAGCCTTTTCCGCTGTAATCATCACAGCAAGTACGCGGGCAAGCTTCCTCAGGCTGTCCTTTAGTGGAATCAGCGGAGTATCGACAGCCCCGAAATAAGCATTTGTCACACTGACACCTGTCTTCTGACATTCGATGCGCAGTTCCCTCGAGTAATCCTTGACAAACCTTTTTGTAGCTCCGTACATACCGATTCCCGGCCAGTTCATACACTCGGCCAGAGAAGATATATTGAGGATATATCCGCAACCTCTCTCCTTCATTGGCACGACATATTTGCGGCAAAGCAGCATCGGCGTGTTCATATGTACCATCATAATGATCTTCAGCATTCTCTCGCTTGTCTCAGCTATACCCTGACAATACATCACTCCCGCATTGTTCACCAGCACCTCCACCTCGCATCCGGCTTCCTGCGTCTGCTCGAATATCAGATCGGCAGCATCCATCCGGGAAAGGTCCTGAGCGACCCGAAGTACATTGAAATCAGAGCCGCATTGTGCTGAAAGCTCCTGTACTTCCCTCCTTACGATTGCCTCGGTTTCTTCGAGTCCCGCCGCATTGATATCCACAAGAACCAGATTGTAACCCTTGGCAGCAAGCCTTTGGGCATATACCCTACCCATACCAGAAGCTGCTCCGGTAATCAGGGCCCAGACCTTATAATTTCTGAAAAACTTCTTCATTTGTGCAATTCTATCGTATCTTATTCGAAAACGGCCGCAAAAATACCACTTTTTAACGGAAAACAACAATTTTTACAGAGCCTATTTTATTAGATAATTTGGAATTTTTCAAATTTATTTTGCGATTTGACTGTAAATACATATATTTGCGATGTTATTGTATAAACTATGAATACACACAAGTGCCCAACAATGGAGGAGTTCAAAGCGCTCCTGAAGAAACATTCATTGAAAGCAACGCCGCAAAGGCTTGCCGTTCACGAAGCAATGATGTCTCTCGGACACGCCTGTGCAGATATGGTTACAGAGTCGATAAAGGAGAAAGGTACGGCCAAAGTAACATTGGCTTCCGTATATAACATCCTGACTCATATGGCGATGCTGGGGGTATATCATTACAGACTGAGTGCCAACAACAAGATGTACTTCGATGTAAATACATTCAAGCACATCCATTTCTACGACAAGGACAACCATACATTCAGGGATGTCATCGACGACGAACTTGTGCAGCTCATCGAGTCACATCTGAGCCGCAAAAGAGTAAGAGGTTACAAAATCGACGGGTTCGACATACAGTTGATCGGAAGACCTTCAAGAAAAAAGTACAGTGTGTAGGCACTGTACTTTTCTTTTATTTCCTTGACTTATACACAGATAGCAGTAAAAGTCCGACTGCAATGACAGTTCCCGCGACATATCCGGCAACTGGATTAAGGTGCAGACCACCGGCTTTATATGGAGCCATCAGAAAATAGCTGACACATACGAAAGAAAGGAAGGCCGCAGGAACTGAACACATCCAATGAGGTTTTCGTCGGGAAATAAGATAGGCCGTCGATGTCCAAAGGACAATAGTAGCCAACAGCTGGTTTCCTATACCCACATAATTCCACACCGTTGAGAAATCCATCCTGCAGCAGAAGTACGCAAGGGCAAATATCGGGATGCAGATAATAAAACGACGGAAAATCGGCTTCTGGTCGCTTTTGAAGAACTCGGCAACAGTAAGCCGAAGACTTCTGAAAGCTGTATCACCGGATGTTATCGGACAAACAACCACACCGATGACTGCAATTACGGCCCCCACCTTGCCAAGCCAGCTCCTGCATATCATATCCACAGCGATTGCAGGGGTAACCTTCGTAAGGACTCCGTCTATCATCACACCCTCTGACATTGCAGCATTAAGTCCCTCAGGACCACCGAAATAAGCCATTGCCGCAGTTGCCCATATCATTGCCACAACACCCTCGGCAATCATTGCACCGTAAAATACAGGACGAGCGTATTTCTCATTCTTCAGACACCTGGCCATAAGGGGCGACTGAGTCGAGTGGAATCCTGATATCGCCCCGCAGGATACCACGATGAAAAGCATCGGAACAAGGATATTGCTTTCCGGAGCAAAATGCCAGTTCTTCAATGTAGAAGGAGTGAGTTCGATCATCTGGTGAGTGCCGTTCAGGGCTCCGACGACAAGCATAATCCCCACGCCCAGAGCCATAAAAAGCAATGCTGCACCCATATAAGGATATATATTACCTATTATCTTGTCAATAGGAAGAAGCGTAGCTAAGAGATAATACGCAAAAATCACATAAAGCCATACTTCCTTATCAACACCTGTCAGCGATGCTATCAGATCCGAAGGACCGGTCACGAACGAGACTCCCACCGCAAGAAGCAGAAAAGACACGACTACACTCATCACGCCCTTCATCGTCTTTCCAAGATACTTTCCCGTAATGTCCGGCATATTGGCACCGGAACTCTCGATTGACATCATTCCTGCGAAGAAATCGTGCACGGCACCCATAAAGATGCAACCCAGGACGATCCAGAGATATGCCGCAGGACCATAAGCAGCACCCATCACCGCACCGAATATCGGCCCCAGACCGGCAATATTAAGAAACTGGATCACAAATACCTTCCAGGTAGGCATAGGCATATAATCAATACCATCCTTCCGATCGTATGCTGGAGTCTTTCTTAACGGATCCACCCCGATGAAGCGCTCTACAATCTTACCGTAAACGAAATATCCTGCAATAAGAAGCAGAATAGAAATTAGAAAAGTTATCATTTTTAGCTATTTTTGCGACCGCTTACAAAAATACCAAGTTTTAACAGCAAATGCAACGAAAAAACGCATCCGCGCATCTGAATACAGGTTATATCTAAACTATATTATAAATGAAGAAAATCGCAAAATCAATCATCATCATCGCAACCGGCATTCTCGCCATTGCTGCCACATCCTGCAAAAAGGATGATACCATCCGTTACAATAACGCCACAATGGGCAATGTAGTCAATGGCATATTCACCAGTGATCAGGGTAACATCTTCAATGTAGTCGAACAGACCTGTCCCGGAAAACTCGACACAATGAAGAGAGCATTCGTTATATGCGACGTTCTCAGCGAAAAGGCCGGCACAGAAAACGAATATGAAGTCAGACTTAACTATATATCATCGGTCCTGACAAAGGATGCCATCTTCACATCCAGCCTTACCAAAGAAATGGTGAACGACCCTATCGTACTCCAGAGCTATTGGGTATCAGGAGGTTACCTCAACATCTACTTCGCAATTCCTGTCGTATCTGACAGCAAGGTAGTACACTACATCAATTTCGAATACGAGGACAACGCTTCTGAAGCTGAAGGTACATACACCTTCCACATCCGTCACGACGGCACAGGTGAAGTGTTCAATGAAAGCAATCAAGCTAAAATCCAGCTTGCATATGCTTACGCAAGTGTTCCGGTTTCTTCCATCATAAAAGAGAAGGAGGCAAGAATCATCCTTAAATGGAAGAGTCATAAGATTATGGGCAACACCATCTTACTCACTGAGACCGAAGATGTCAAAAGAGAGGCTCTTTACTCCAAGGATGCTTACCAGCAGACCCCTGACGCAGCCAGCGCCGGTCGCAGAGCTTTCGAAATACGATAATCTGATATCCCGCAGATACTTACGCTGAATCACCTGCTCCAGACGGAGCAGGTGATTCAGTTTAACATCCTATCAATCAAGCCTTTGCAGAACACACATCAGAGTCCCCAGTCTGAGGCTTTGTATGAATCTTTCGGAGCTTGAGGTACATTAGGGAAATATGTGAAACCGGTGATTTTCTCCAGATCGCTGACAGACATCATATCTTGTTCACCCACCTTTGTACCTTTGGCAATAGCGTGACTTCTGACAAATGCCGCACATTTGATCTCATCAGCCGTACACTGCGAGAGAGGCTTGCCGGTAGATCCGTTCTTGGTTCTGAGCAGGATATAGTAGAACATAGTCGGACGACTTACATCGTTCCTACCGCCGAAAGAAATTTTCGCAGGGGGCTCTGAATAACCTCTTCTGTCGGTAAATTTATCAAAATATGCACCGATGACCACATAAAGGGTATCCGAGCAGACCTGTCCGTCCACCCAATCCTCCAGGGTATTCCATCCGCCGCCTCCGGTATTGAATGTACTGGAATACTGTGGCGCTATATTGCTGTAATAGAATACCTGCTTGTTTGTAGCAGTCGACGAAAGTCTTTCTGCTGAACCCAGCATATGTCCCTTGTTACATCCACCGCCGGTGCTCTTGCTGTTATACTGAATGTCTGACGGGATGCTCGGATCCTTCGCATAAGCATCCGTCCTGCTGGCTCCGCTTTGGTACATAGTATGTCGCGGTGCAGCCACCCATACCGGGCAATGATGCTCTGCGCTGAAGCATACGGTATAATTTCTAGCCTTCTTTCCTCCCGGACCTTTCTCATTTCCGGCACAGAGATGGTGGGCATAATAAAGATTCTTGTCCGATGAATCGATCAGGTAGCTGCCTGACTGGGTGTAACTTATTTCTGGAAGTTCATACCAGGCATATTTTCCGCTTGTTCCTGGGGTCGGGTCTGGAATATCCGGATCAGGCTCGGGATCGGGGGTTGGGTCGGGATCGGGATCTGGTGTCGGGTCTGGGTCTGGAGTAGGATCTGGTTGTGGAATCACAGGGCCGGCAGTAGTGGTTCTGCGGTAAAGAGTAAGTTCCTTCTGACCGCCTGTATAGCATCTGAAACAGGAAGCACTAACATTCCATTGGAGTCGACGTGAACTATAAGAGGCATTGATAAGCCATAATCCTCCGTTCTTATATGATAATGTCCACAGATATTTTACATTTCCAGAAGAAGGGGCAGCCGACGACTTGTGAACTTTGTTACCATCTGACTCCAGGCCGAGATATCCAATTCCTGTAATATTGACACTATAATGATTGCCAACCTTTTCAATTACAGCCTTATACGGATCCCCGTCCTCTGCTGGAATACCGTCTTGGGTAAGCTCAGAAGCCAGATCTATAGTAGAAACACCTTTATCACTGCCACTGAATGAATTAAAGACCGTTATTGTGCTTGAGGTGGTATATGTGACAAGATATTCTCCACTCCAATCATCATATGCCTTATCCACCTTTGTATAAAAAGCCGCATCCGGAACCCAGGCCAATCCATCCAGATTCACAGTCTGTATATGGCCACGCTCCAATATAAGCTCCCGGTCAATCTTCTTCACCGCCGTACCGTCGGGACCGGCCAATGTAAATGTCAATCCCTCCGCATAGGTTCCGGGCAGAAGGGCAATATAGTAATCTCCTTCGGTCAATATATTCTCAGATGCCAATGTCACTGTCGAGACCTTGCTCTCCGGTTCTGCCTGAGGATTCTCAGATGAACAATCCACAAGAAAATCTCCCGCAAGAGCTTCAGAGCCATTGGCTGTGACTGTCAAGGAGTTAATCCGGCCGGTATTGGCACCTACTGTGAATTTCAGAAGGCCGGTCACATTTCGGAAAAAGAAATTCTTTGCCTGGTCAGTCGAAACAGCCACAGCAATATTGACATCGGGATCAAAGGAGCCCTTTACTGCTTCCTGGACATCCTGTAGAGTTACAGAGGCCATCTCGTCAGCCCACTCATTGACCGCATCATATGGATAAACTGCATAGTATTTGTCTGCTGGAGCAGTTTCACCTTTGAACTCAGCCTTTGAAGCCGGTTCGTTCAAGCTGGTTACAAAGGGCTGTGAAGCACCACTTACAGCGATTGCATCCCCATTCTCCCAATACACCTTCACCCTATCCACAAGGACAGTCTTTGTTTCATCACCTACTGCGGATGCAGTGAAAGTCATACTCTGGCATTCATTGACTCTGCTTGCATCATCCACACAAGCTGTAAAGACCAACGTAATCAAGATAATCAGGTATAAAAATCTCTTCATCATAAACTTAAGACATATATTTCAGCAAAATTAGACATTTTTAATCAATAGTCCTATTATGTAAAGTTTTTCTCTTTTTATGTATTTTTAACTTTTTAGTGCCATATGGATATTTTTCCGTATTTCAGGCAATTGTCAATTAAGTTAATCTTCGTACATTAGCAACTATTTCTTATATTTTTACGATATGCAGACAAACGAAAAGCACTCCTATAACTCTCCAGAGGTAGAGATTTTTGAAATGATTGTGGAAAATTGCATTGCGGCTTCCATTGAGGATCCCATCGAAAACCCTGAACAAGATTGGTAATAAAACATCAAAACAGATATACAATGAAGAGACTTTTACTTTTCACAGTGGTGGCAACACTGTTTTCAGCCTGCGTGAAGGATATTACTGAGAACAGGCCGGGCATAGAATCCTCTGCTGACGAGGCCCCGGAGACCCTGACAGTAGGCTTCGAAGACGATGTAGAGACACGTATCCAGCTTAACGAATCACAGAAGACCGTATGGACCAATGGCGATCTTGTATCGGTATTCTACCGTTCTGATGCCAATCAGAAGTGGCAATATAAGGGCGAGACCGGTGCACGCGTTGCCGATCTTACCCGTATAGATGAGGGAGTGGCTGGCGAGAGTATGAAGAGAGTGGTTGTGGTATATCCATATAACAAGAATTATTACATCAACACCGAGACCTATAACATTCAGGCGACATTGCCTGCTGTGCAGACCTATATGAAGGACAGTTACGGGCTGGATGGCAATATTATGATTTCGTCGGGAGAGTATAACGATATTTCACTAAAAAGTGTTTGCGGATGGCTGAAGCTGCAAATGACAGGAAATGGTCAGATAGTAGAAAGTATCATATTGAAGGGCAACAATGGCGAGCAGGTAGCTGGTGAGCTGTATATCAATTCTGCAGATGCTACCGCTACCCTTGCATCAGCTGCCGGTGACTCAGATGATGGTCAGACCGGTGGACTCGGCGGCGGCCTTGTATTTGAGGATAAGATCATTAAGGAGGTAAAGCTCGATTGCGGCGAGGGTATAGAACTTGGGGCGGAAGCTACCGCTTTCTATATTGCCCTTCCGCCTCAGACATTTGAGAAAGGATTTACAGTGGAGATCGAATGCGCAGAGCATCTGACATACACCAAATCGACTGACAAGAGTCTTACCATCGAGCGGAACCATATCCATCCTATGACAGCATTCAAGTATGATGGTGTCAAGATCCACCCTGATAATCAGATCTGGTACACATCGTCAGACAATAATGCTGTCACACCTTATCCTTATGCATCGGATCCATTTGATGCAAATATTGTTTCAAACACTTACAATGCCGAAAAGAAATGCTGGGTACTCTCTTTTGATAAAGATATCACGAAAATTGGAGAAACTGCTTTTTGTGATTGCAGCAGACTCACAAGTATCACTATCCCTGATAGGGTCAGCACGATAGAAGAAAGGGCTTTTGCAGGATGTAGCAACCTTACAGATGTTGCTATTCCAGACGGTCTCAAAATGATTGGAGAACGTGCATTCCATTCTTGCACTTCGTTGGAAAAAATTAATCTTCCTGAAGGTCTTTCGACGATTAATATTGAAACATTTTATTGCTGCGAGTCTCTCAAAAGCATCATCATACCTGATAGCGTGACATATATCGGATATTATGCTTTCCAAGATTGTAGCACACTTCAAGATGTTACTATTGGCAATAGCGTGAAGACAATTGCAAATTATGCTTTCGACCGATGCAAGGCACTTCAGAGCATTACTATTCCTGAAAGTGTGACTACAATGGGCTATGGAGCATTTCGAGATTGCAGCTCATTAAAAGATGTATATTGCCACCCTGCAATACCACCTGTATTGAATAATGAATATGTATTCTATAATAATGCTTCAGGACGTAAGATTTATGTGAGAATATCGTCTTTAGATGATTATATGAAGGCTCCATCTTGGAGTGGATATACTAATAGTATAAAAGAAGATTATACTCCTGTCGAATGTACTGATCTGAAGATCGAGGCAGATGATGTTCCAGGTTATATGACCTCTACTACTATCCGTTACAATGCAACGACAAACGGTATGTCATTCAACCGCTATATCATTGAAGATATTGTCATTACGGGAGAAGATACATCTGGTCAGTTTGATGTGAATCCATCACTGACAGAGTCGGTTGAACGTACGATATCATACTCTTATCTTGGAAAAACCGCGACTACCACCATCATCCAAGGCCCATCTCTGCCTAAATCATATACGGTAGATCTCGGTGACAGATGGCAAGTATCGTCAATACCGAACCCAGATCCGGAACTGTACGATGGAGTTTACGAAAGCACCAACCACTCGAAAAGGTCGTCATCATATATGTACATTGATATCGTAGGTTATAGTGACTTTACCATATACGTTCGTAACGACGCTGAAGATGAATATGATTACACGACAATATGGCTTGATAGCGAGTCAGTTAAAACTGTAGCAGATAGGAACAGCGATACCTCCTTATCAAGTTACACTAAGATCACATTCAATGACATTGACAAAGGGCCGCATAAAATTTCAATCAGGTTCAAGAAGGATGACGAAGTGGATGTCGGTGCTGATTGTGCGTATGTCCTTATCCCGAAGAATCAATAGCGGTAAGCATCCGATAAACCGCATCTTGCAATATATAAAGTCAACTCGACTTTGAACAACCAGCCGCCACTACCAGGAATTAGCCGGGGTAATGGCGGCTGATTGCTATCTATATATATTTGCCCGGATGCTTGCCTCGAAACCTTGGAACACAAAGATCGCCAAATCGTTCAATTGGCTACGTATTCGTGTGTCTCAAGGTATTCAGTCCACGACCTTCGAATACGCAGATCCTCAATAGGTGCGTCCAGGAGATCCTACGTGTGTTCCATTCTTCTTGATCGGCCTGAGGATTAAGATGGGAGATTGCCACGGGCCGTGCCCTCGCAATGACATTCGAGCTTCCTTATGCAATAGCATTAAGGCTTCCTTATGCAATGGCATTTGAGATTCCTTATGCAATGACATTCAAGATTCCTTCTGCAATGACATTCAAGATTCCTTCTGCAATGGCATTCGAGATTCCTTTAGCAATGGCATTCAGTAGATCTTTTGTAATGACTTCGGGAATTTTCTAAAATTGGTATTCAGAGGAACTTTGCATCCGTAAACGTTAAACTTAATGGTTATGGAAAATAGTGCAAACAGTAAAGTGGTCCAGCGGTATGTGGATATCCTGACCAATCCGGGGTTCAAGGCTGTATTCGGCGATGTTGCCAACAAGGATGCGGTAATGATGATCATCAATGAATTCTTGCCGGCACATCGGAAGGTGCAGCATATAGAGTATCTCCCGACGAATCATCAGGGACCCGTCCTCTCGCTGAACAAGGAGCATCAGTTCGACTTTATGTGTCGAGACAGTTCAGGTACAATGTTCATTGTGGAGATGCAGTGCTACACTGAAAAGAGTTGGTTTCAGCGTTGCGTAAGCTATGCCAGCCGTGCATATGACCGTCAGAGCCGTAAAGGGAAGCATTACGATGTCAGTCCTGTGTATCTGATTGGTCTGATGGGAGTTCCGATCAATCATCCCGATAAGGATTTTTGGAAGGGCCGTTACGTGTCAGAATATACGTTCCGTGAAAAATCCTGCGGTGACTTGCTGGCTGAAACGATTTTTATTATATTTGCGGAACTGGCGGGATTTGACAAGACTTTGGAAGAATGCGTTACGGCTCAGGACCGGATGCTCTATGTCCTGAAGAATTTAGGTAGACTGAAGAATCGTCCGCAATGGCTTCAGAATGAGATCTATGAATGCATCTTCCGTGCTTGTGAGATCAGTGCCTTCACTGAGGAAAAACGCATAGAATACGAGAAAGAGATGAACGACGAAAAACGACTGAATGGTATGATAAGAGCCAAGCTTGAAGAAGGTATCGAGCAGGGTAT
>JAGKTT010000065.1 GCA_021153285.1 Bacteroidia bacterium | reverse complement strand
TTCACGGAACAAAATTCAACCTTAAATCCTATTCTGATGACAATATCCTTTCACTAGGATTGGATGAGGGCTCTGTCCAGTTTTCCGGAAACTCAGGAGTTGTTGTGGATATGGTACCGGGGGATAATCTTTCATATGATAAAGATACCGGAGCTCTTCAGAAGGAGTTCTCACAGGAGTCATCGGGATTGTGGCGCAAGGGAAAATACTATTTCAAGAATGTTACCCTGCACGATATAGCACGAGACATTGAAAGACTGTTCGGGGTCAGAGTGCTGATCGAGAACGAGAATCTCCTTCATACTCACTACCATATAGCCCTTGTAAACGCTCATTTGAGATAAAAAGGGGAGTCAACATTGCATACTTTCTTTCTCAGTCCACCCACAGAGGCGAGAAGAGGGCAGCCTATTTCACTGCTGATGACATAAATACAATCAAGGAATATGGCTTTGACCATATCAGGCTTCCCATAGATGAAGAACAGATGTTCAAAGAGGATGGAAGCAAGGACACAAAGGCCTTTGATCTGCTGAAATGGACAATTGATCACAGTATTAAAAGCGGTCTTAAGGTCATTGTAGATATGCATATCCTGCGTTCTCATCATTTCACATCCGGAAGCAATATCCTTTTTACAGATGTCAAGGCTCAGAAAGCTTTCTATCAGATGTGGCGTGAAATCAGCGGTGAACTCAGAGACTTCCCAAATTCTATGCTTGCCTATGAGCTGTTGAATGAGCCTCAGGCAAAGAAAAAGGAGGATTGGAATAATCTTGTCCATAACTGCTATAAGGCTATCCGAGAGCTTGAACCCGAGAGAGTGATAGTCATTGGAACTAATCCTTCGCAGAGCTATCTGGGAGCGAAGTACCTTGATATACCGAAGAATGACAGGAATATAATCATAAGTTTCCATTACTATGACCCTTTCCTCCTGACACATTATCGTGCACGATGGACAAATCAGAAGGATTTTGACGGTCCGGTCCACTATCCAGGAATTACTATAACCAAGGAAGAATATGATCAGACCGATTGCGATCCGATAGCAAAAGAGGCTGTAAGAGGATATGTCGGACAATTTTATGACCGTGCAGTCTTCCGTAAGCATATTCGTCAGGTAGTAGAGATTGCTGCGGAATATGGCCTGCAGGTATATTGTGGTGAATATGGCTGTCTTCCTTCTCCACCCGAAGAAGATCGTTTAGTCTGGCATTCGGACATCGAGACTGTATTTGACCAATTCGGTATTTCCCGCGCCATATGGTGTTACAAGGATAATAAAGACGGATTCGGCATAATCAAGGACGGGGAACCTGATGAGGCTATGCTGAAAGCCATACATATGAAATAATCAACCAATATTCATAATTACATAACACATTTTACTTATGAAACGTATTTTAAGAAATCTTGTTGCGGGCATTTCTATCGCGACAATGATGTTTACAACTTCCTGCAAGAAACAGGAGGAAGATTTATCGTTGTCAGAACCCAAACTCACAATCGATCAGAGTGATCTGAAATTTGAAGAGTTCGGTGATGATAAAGCTATCACTTTCACCTGGGATGCTCCAGAAGGTGCAGTTACAAGCATACTTATGATCACAAAAGCGACTGATACAGGTTTTGCATCGTGCACTGACTATGAGGTGGAAGGAACATCTAAAACCTTCACATCGGCAGATGTAAGGGATATGGCAAATGCATTGAAGGCAGACCTCAGTGTCGGAGCAGAATTCATCGCTAAGGTGATGGTCAGCGCAGGTGCCGGAAAGACAGCTTACTCAAATGTAGTCAGTTTCAAGGCCTCGAAGGATAATTCAGCATATGAAACAATTTATCCTATCGGCGCGATGGATTGGGGATGGGAGCCGTCGCAGGCTGAAATGATGAAGACAGACGATGGAATTGTCTACACCTGGACAGGTATGATCAAGGCTAAGAACAGTTTCAAGTTCCTCTGCCAGAATGACGGTAACTGGATTCCAAGTTACAATCGCGACGAGACTGCCGAGAATTATTGGACCCTTTACAAGAAGACTGAGGACTGGCAACCTGACACCTGCTTTGAAGTCGAGAAAGGTGGCCAGTACACCATTACTCTCAATATAAAGGAACTGACTATCTCAGTAGTGCCTTCTTCAGAAGGATTCGGCAAACTTTACCCTATGGGAGCGACACCTTGGGGATGGACAATCGAGGATGCTGAAGAGATGACTACAAATGACGGTATCACTTACACCTGGACCGGACATCTGATTGCCAACAATGACTTCAAGTTCCTTTGCCAGAATACTGCTTGGCAGCCATCATACAACCGCGACCCGAATGCAGATGATTATTGGACTGCATATTACAAGACACAGGACTGGGAGCCAGATACACAGTGGGTGGTTGAGACTTCGGGTATATATACATTGACCATCAATGTCGAGACATTGAAAGTGACGGCAACTCCTCAGTTCGATCCAACTACGTGGGAGAAGATTTACCCTATCGGTGCTATGGAATGGGGCTGGGATCCATCTTTGGCTGAAGAAATGACTACTGAGGACGGAGTTGTCTATACCTGGACTGGTAATATCACAGCCAACCTTGACTTCAAGTTCCTTTGTCAGAATGACGGTAACTGGATTCCAAGCTACAATCGCGATGCAGATGCTGCTGAGTATTGGACAGCAGTGAAGAAGACAGACGAGACTTCACCTGACAACTGCTTCAAGGTAGAAGAATCTGCAAAATACCAGATTACATTGAATACCCAGGATCTGACCGTTAAGGTGGAGAAAATAGTTGAAGCACCTGGTGTTTATCCTGTAGGAGGCTCATTCCCTTGGGGTTGGGATAATACTCTGGCAGAGCCAATGATGACTTGGAATGGAACCGATTACTTCTATGCAGGCTGGCTTAATGTAGGAACATTCAAATTCCTGTGTTACAAGGATAGTTGGGTACCATATTATACCAGAGATGTTAATGCGGAATATTATTGGACAATGATATATTGCTCGAATGCCATCGAAGGGGACCCGACATTCGAGATCACCGAAGCAGGAAGATATATCATCGAACTGAATACCGAGACTCTTGAAATCTCTTGCGTTAAAGACCCTAGCGAGGAGTTCCCATTGATCTATCCTATCGGAGCAATGGCCTGGGGCTGGAATCTTGAGGCAGCAGAGCATATGTATACTTTTGATGGAGAGTCGTATTTCTGGATTGGAGAAATCAAGGCTGACAACGACTTCAAGTTTATGTGCAGCAACACAGAATGGGTGCCAAGTTACAACCGTGACGAGGAAGCTGAAGATTACTGGACTGCATTTTATAAGGAGTTCGACTGGCAGAAAGACACACAGTTCAAGGTGTCAGAGGGCGGTATATACAGACTTACCCTTAATGTCAAGACATTGAAGGTGACCGCCGAAAGGTTGGGCGACGTCCAATAGTGTGATACTGATTTAATGAATGGATGGAGGGTAATCCTTCCATCCTTTTTTCTATGAAAAGATATGTGTTTTTAATGGCCGTCGTGCTTCTCGCGTTACTTTCGTCCTGCGAGAAGGACGGCCTTGAATATGTCGATCCGCTCATCGGGACGGAAGGAGAAGGGACTGAGTACGGAGGACTTATGCCTTACATCGGTGTCCCGTTTGCTTCAGCCCAATGGACTCCGATGACAAGACTTAACGATGTGAGCCGCCTCAGTTACAATGCGGCTGACACACTTCTGCTCGGGTTCATCGGCTCCCGTCAGCCTGCAATCTGGATGGGGGACTGGGGACAGGTCTCATTTATGCCCCAGATCGGAGAAGTTGATCTGAATTACTCGAGCCGAGGACGCAGGATAGAATACGAAAAATATACTCCTTATTCCGGCAATGTGACGGCTGGGGGGATAAATACCAGCTTTGCAGCTATGGATCACAGTGCCGTCTTTGAGTTTTCTGACGCACGCCATTTCATAATCGACGTCTCACGCCTGTCCGAAGGTCAGTATTCCGATCATAATCCACATCCGGGACATATTGATTTCTCACCTGACGGTTACAGCGTCAGCGGATGGAACAGTGACCTGTTTGATGGCTCGCATACGAGTCCTAAACCGAATTTCCGCGGTTATTTCTATATAGAATTTTCAAGACCTTATGCTGATTTCATTTGCAGCGGCAACGATCAGGATAAGGTACAGGGTGCGGTGACATTTGCAGAAGAAGGTCCGTTGACAGCAAGGGTGGGCCTGTCCTTGATAAGTGTCGAGCAGGCAAGGGCAAATCTTATAAGAGAAGTAGGGGACCGCTCTTATAGGTCAGTCTTGAGGCTTGCACGCGAAAGGTGGGCTTCCCAGTTTGATAAGGTGCGCATCGAAGCCTCTGAAGAAGTCAAGACAATCTTCTACACAGCCTTGTATCACAGTCTGCTCTATCCGCGGAAAATCGATGAATATGGAAGGTACTATTCTGCCTTTGATGATTCAGTACATAATGGAGTTATGTATAATTGCTGGTCAATGTGGGACACTTACAGGGCTGAGCATCCTTTGCTGACATTAGTGGCACCGGAACATATTGACGGAATGATGCAGAGCCTTGTGGAAATGTTCAATGAGGGAGGCTGGCTTCCTAAATGGCCAAATCCGTCCTATACGGGTATTATGGTCGGTTCTCCTGCCGAGACCATTCTCGCAGAAGCCTGGACCAAAGGTTTCCGTGGATTTGATGTGGAGCAGGCTTATGCTGCGGTCAGAAAGAATGCGACCGTACCTCAGGATGGAGACAGGGATAACAGATGGCCGGACAGAGGTGATTTCGGTGATTGTCCGGAAACACGTGCGGGACTTGGCAGATATATGCAACTCGGCTATGTAGCAGGTGATGAAACTGCCGAATCGGTGTCCAGGACTCAGGATTTCGGTCTTCAGGATATAGCTGCTTCGATTATGGCAGATGCAGCCGGTCACCCGGATGAGGCTGAATATTTCAGAAACCGTTCGAAGAATTATCGTAATCTGTGGAATCCTGATTCCTCACTATTCCTGCCAAGGGCTTCGGACGGAACCTGGATGGATCCATATTCCGGTCCTCATTATACTGAGTGTTCTCCTCTGACAGCCTTATGGTGTGTACCTTATGACGTGGAAGGATTAGCTGAACTGATGGGAGGAAATGACATATTTGAAGAAAGGCTTGATGACTATTTCGAGAATGTCTTTTTCAAGCCCGAACGTGGAAACCGCTCTATCCACGGCAATGAGCCTAGTCATCACGTAGCATATCTGTACAATCGTATAGGCAGACCGGAGAAGACCCAGCAGCGTGTCCGCGACATCTTATCTAAATGCTATTCTACAGATCGGAAAGGGTTTGACGGCAATGAGGATTGCGGACAGATGAGTGCCTGGTATATTCTTTCAAGTCTGGGTCTCTATATGCTTAATCCGGCCGACGGCTGGTATGAGCTGGGAGCTCCGTGCGTCAGGAAGGCAGAACTCAAGCTCAATTCAGGCAAAACTCTCAGGATTGTAACGAAGAATCTGTCTGATACTACCACTAAGGTTCATAAGGTTACCTTCAATGGCAAAGTCGTAGATGATTGGAGAATCTCTCACAGCGAACTGATGGGAGGAGGCGACCTTGTTTTCGAATACTGATTTTCTTTTGATATGACAATGAGGGTTACTAAAAAAGACTTAGTCACCCTCTTTTCATATATAGTTACAAGTAGGAGCGGAGATAGGGTCGATCAGAACACTGAACCACTTTCAGAAACGACCCGTTGAGCGGAAAATAGGCCACTGAAGCCAGTCCAGCCGCTCAATGGTATTGATTTCAGACCCGTTGAGCGGCTGGAGTGCAGCCAGATGATGATTTTCCGCTCAACGGGTTAGCTGACCCTGTTAGGACGGGCACTCGCAAGTGCATATGTACCAATGCCATATACTGAATCACCTGCATCTGTCTCAGGTAATTCTCCCCGTCTTACAGCTAGGCTTTACTGAAACCTTCGAACATTCATCGTCAGTTTTGAATTAAATGATTCTCACTTACTTCGCTTTTCCCTGGATGATTTTCAACATTCGTTTAGACAGGATCTTGCGGGTGTCATCATCGACGAGTGAGAAGCGGTTTCCGTCATTCGGAGTGGAGAGATAGTTCCAGGAACAGAATGGAATCTGATTTTCCTTGCAGATGGCGATAATGTCGGCCATATAGTTTTCGCGCGATGTTATGTCTGCGTGACGGATAGTTCCAAACTCACCGCACCACAGAATCTTGTCCGGATGTTCGTTTACGAAGTCAATTGCCGGCTGAAGTTCCTTACGGATCCATTCCCTGTCAAGACGATCTATTCCGGCATATGCATTTTCTATATTGTAGAGCAGCCTTGCATATTCATTATATCTTTCCAGATCGTCACAAGGCCAGGACATCTTCCTGTTATAATATAGCTGGTCGGCCTGCAGTACTCCTCGTTGATGAGTAAACTCGTGAGGTGCATAAAAATGGAATGTATAGATAATGTTCGGATCGTCATAAATACGCAGATACTTAAGATTGCGACACGAATTCCATTCTGTGGAGCCGATGACTATGCGGCGAGTAGGATTGATTGCACGTATTGCCTTGATAGTCCTATCAGCCAAGTCGTTCCATAATTCGGGATCAACATTGAGCACTTCATTCAGCAATTCGAACACCACATCCGGATAGTCTGCAAATCTCCTTTCTAGCTCCACCCATACATTGATGAAACGGCTCTGGAGTTCAGGATCCTCCATAAGGGAAACTTCCTCCTTGATATCGCAGTAATTTCCGAGTGCCTTATGCATATTGAGGACGACATTCAGATCGTACTTCTCGCACCAATTCACAAAATTGATCATATGAGATATGGTTTCTTCGCGATATGTTCCAGGGTTATTATGTTCCTCGACTACTATCTGATCGAATCCAAGCCTGACGTGATCCATCTTCATCTTGGCGATATTCCTGACATCCCATTCAGTTATATACTCCCTGAAATGTTCCAAGTCTCCTATGGTTATGTCCATTCTCCTGTTTTCTGGCAACACATTGAATCTCTTGTAGTTCGTCAGCCATCCGCCGATTCCCATACCGCATTCAAACCCCTCAAACTTGGCGCGCACTACCGGGTTTTCAGCATTGCCGGTATGTGCAGACAGAAGCAATATGACCAGCAGGGTAAGTTTTCTGATGTAAGAAGTAAACCCTATCATAAATTTAAAGTTTTAATTCAATCTCTACAAAGTACAGGTAATGATTATCGATTCAGAACCAGAAGATATCCTGAATTCACCAGGTTCAAGATGCCATTTCCCGTCGTCTCCTGCAAAAGCCAGTTCATCTGCATTGATCACAAAATCAACAGTCTTGGTTTCGCCAGGAGCCAGCTCGACCTTGTCAAATGCACGCAGACGTTTCACGTCCGGAATCATAGAGGCTACCAGGTCGCTTGAATAGAGCAATACAGTTTCCTTACCGGTACGATCTCCCGTATTTGTTACATTTACACTAAACCTGATGGTGTCACCTTTTCTGAATGCGTTCTTGTCAACGGTAAGGTCGGAGTATTCGAAAGTGGTGTAGCTGAGTCCATCTCCGAAACTCCATTGGACGTCCATTTTTGCATCGTAATTGTAGGCGCCGTCGATCATTTCACGCTTTTCAGAGACCTTGAAATCATAGGTGTGCAGAGAATTTACATATTTAGGATATGTGAAAGGCAGTTTTCCGCTGAAATTCTCCTCTCCGCATATAAGTGCAGCCAGTGCATCAGCGCCGTAATTTCCTGGCAGTAGGATATCGACAATCGCATCAGCTATCGGTTCTATTGCGTTAATTACTCGTGGTCTGCCTTCATTAAGGATCAGGATGATTGGTTTGCCTGTTGCGGCAAGTGCTTTTACAAGATCAATCTGATTTGCAGATAGAGTAAGGTCATTGATGTTTCCCGGAGTTTCGCAATAAGAATTTTCACCGATGCAGGCCAATATAACATCACAATCTCTGGCAGCTTTAACTGCATTGGCGATACCAGAAGCATCTTCATTCTGACCGGCCCAGTCTTCTATGTAAGATACACCCGCCACATATCTTGTTGAAGGGAATCTGGATTTCATAGCCTCGAAGATAGTATTGTATCTTTCTACATATTTTGGATTGTTCGTTCCCTGCCAAGTGTAAGACCAGCCTCCGTTAAGACATCTCATTGAATTGCCGTTCGG
>JAGKTT010000064.1 GCA_021153285.1 Bacteroidia bacterium | reverse complement strand
GCGAGATTTTCAATCAGTTCCGCCAACTCCTTGCTATACTCCACTGGAGCTTCCAGCTGCCTGTTCCTTCTCTTCACACTCTTGTTCTCCGCAAAGCGGGCATTTTTGCTCTTGATCAAAGCCCTGCTTCCGGTACGCAGACAATGTGGAGTTACAGGTCTGATTACGATACCCTCGCAGATATTGTCCTCGATTGCCGGATAGCCAAGCCACTCGGCAATCTTACTCTGGAACTCATTAGGATAAGCAAGGCATTCGTCAAGTGTTCCCTTGAAGAGTGGCTTGGCATAGAAGAAACCCTCTGACTCAAACAGTCTCTCAGCCTGATCCACTGACAGGTAGTAGCCACCATCGTTAGTGAACACATAGATATCAAATCCGTAGAACTCGTGGTCAGGTGCATAGTATACACCCTTCTGGATCATAGTAAGACGGCCTACCCTCTGCACATCCGGATGCGGATATGAACCGCCGAACAACTCACCGAAGACAGAGACAGACTGCACGTCTGGGCAATCCTGCTTCAAATGGTTGAAGAGAGAAATCACCTTCTCCTTGTACTCATCGACAAGTTCCTGATAGTCGTAGAACTTCTCGTCATCCTCAAGAATCGACGTCCTCTTTGCAAACTTCACATCGTTACCGTCACACAGGAAGCTGGTATTGGTACCGTGTACCTTCTCCTGGACCACCCACTGCATATCAGCAGGAACCTGCTCCCTAACCTGATCCAGATAATCCTTATAAAAATGGTTCTCAATAGAACTATACTTCTTAAATTCAATCATAATTCGAATAGTTGTTTTTGTTACACTTTTGGCTTTCACAAGCCATCAGATTTCACCCCGGGATTTGCTTATACCGAGGCAAATATATGGAACAAAAGACAAATGTAAAATATTGACTTTCAATTACTTTTTCGCCATATAAATTAAACGCAAACCAGTAACATTACTATAGAATATTATTATATATACTAGTATATAATATCTATATAGATGTTTATGATCGAGCATTTCAGAGCTATCGTTCTATTTTGCGTATTTATAGCAAAGGACAAAAAATTTATATCTTTGTAAACTTAACTATCCCCAAATACCCCATACCGTGAAAGACATAAATTTCAACGATTTATTCAGATACAATTACAGACCTCTATGTCTGTATGCTCTCCACTACATACAGGATGTCGATCTGGCTGAAGATATCGTTCAGGAAAGTTACACGGCACTTTGGGAAAAATTACAGGACGGTGCTCAAGTTCTCAACAGAAAGTCCTATCTGTATATGATGGTCCGCAACCGTTGTCTTGACCATATTCGCAAGAAAACCATCCCTACAGAATCACTCAAGCCATACGACACCTACGGCATAATCGAGGACGACGATGCACAGGAACGTTCACAGACTGAGGCAAGAATATGGACTGCGATCGAAAATCTCCCTGAAAAATGTCGCGAAGTCTTCATTATGAGCAAGCGTGACGGACTGAAATATGAGGAGATTGCAGAAGAATTGGGATTATCGGTCAACACCGTCCGCAACCAGATCAGCAAGGCATTGAAAGTCCTGAAGGAGGGTATTCATAAGGTTTATATGTTCTTTTTTGCATAATTTTCAAATCATATAGTACTATTTCAAAATACTTTCGTCTTAATGTCGGATTAACGGAATCTTTATTATGTCAGACTTTGAGGATAAACACTTGGACTTCGTCCTGAAACACTATCAGGAAGGCAGGTTCGACACTCAGAAAGCAATAAAGAGCTTTAATGAGGCTAACGGCATCGTGCTGAAGCCTCGCCGAAGAGTGTTGCCGTGGGTATCGGGCATCGCTGCAGCTGTCGCGGTCCTTTGTATATTCCTTTTCCGTGACAATGTCCGGCAGATACAGCTTATGGCTGATACTGAAGTACAGGAATTTGTTCTGCCTGATGGTACTGAAGTCACCCTCGCCCCAGGCTCGAAGCTCACGTACAGCGAGAAGTCTCCTCGAATGACTCAGCTTGAAGGTATGGCTTACTTCGAGGTAGCGCGCGACGAGGCTGTGCCGTTTGAAATCACTTCGGACGGTGTATTCGTAAAGGTACTCGGAACAAAGTTCGCAGTGGATGCAAGTTCATCAGTCAAGGAAGTCTATGTAACGGAAGGTAAGGTGCTGTTTGCAAAGTCTCCGGATGCAGAAGGTGTGATCCTGACCAAGGATATGCAGGCGGCTATTTCGCCAGAAGAAAACACCCCTGTCATAGCCGCTGAGCCGGACGTAAATTCCATTGCTTGGAAGAGAGGGTCATTCATCTTCGACAATACTCCTCTCATAGAGGTGCTTGAAACCTTGTCCGAGCATTACAAGGTATCGTTCGAAGCATCAGACCTGGACAAGCGGCTCAGCGGAGTGTTCTACACTGAAGACCTTGACCTTATCATCTGTCTGATAGAATCTGCCCTGGATATACATATAGTCAAGAGATAAGATTCCCAAACGACTTGACAATGAAGCACGTACTATTGTTGATAACAGCTGCTGTCGCTATGGCCATCCTGACCATAGTTCCTGCCGGTGCACAGCAGATCAGGACTCTCAGATCTGAGATGGAGGTCATCCGGGATTCATTGGGTGCAAACTTCATATATGACTCGGCGATTGAACTCAATGTGCCATATTCGGGCAAACCGATGAATGACATAATCAAAAGTAACAGTAAGGAGCATTCTGTCATCCTGGAGGAATGCCTGATGGCCCTGTTTTCCGGAACCGGAATCAACTACGAAATAATGAAAAGATACATAGTCCTGACCAAGTCAGACTCAAGGATGAAAGCAAAGGACTTCACTGTTTTAACCAAGGAGCAAACTGATTCAATCCCGGAATCAATAATCACGGCATATGTTGAACGAGAGTATAACAGCACTCAGACAGGCCATCATTCGATTGATTTCAAACGTTTTGGAAAAGGATTCGCTGCTTTGGGGTCTCCTGATGTGATTAAGGAGATCAGAAGTCTTCCAGGAGTATCAGAAGGAACCGAGCTCTTATCCGGTATGTATGTCCACGGCGGCAATGGTACAGACAATCTTTTCCTTCTGGATGGGGTTCCTCTATATCAGGTCACACATCTTGGCGGCCTCATTTCATCATTCAACACGGAAATTATCGAGAAATTGGATTTCTATAAGAGCGGATTTCCCTCCCGCTTCGGGGGCAAATCGTCTTCTGTCATTGATATTGTCACACGACAGGGTGATATGAACTCATACCACGGTTCATTCAATATCGGACTGCTTAATGGAGGATTTCAATTCGAAGGCCCCATAATACCCGGAAAGACCTCATTCAATCTCAGTATTCGCCGCAGTTGGTTCGACCTATTTACTATACCTGCAATGGCAATATACAACAGCACTTTGCCATTCGGAGAGAAAAACAGATTCAGATACGCCCTGACAGACTTCAATGGATCCATTACACATTTGTTCAATCAGGACAACCGACTGACTTTAAACATCTTTTACGGATCCGACTTTATAAGATACGGTCATAGAAGCATAGGTGTGAAATACTGGGAGGGTGTCCGGTTTTCCGGTGGAAACGGCGATGATCTGAAAACAAGGTGGGGAAACTTCCTTGCAAGTCTCAACTGGAAAAAGAGATTCTCCGATAATCTGAGTCTGGATGCCATCCTTTATTATACCCAAGTAGGTACAAAGGTATACTTGCAGAATAACAAATGGGATATGGACAAATACAGGCCTTTGACAACTGAATTGTCCATAAACGAGTCAAACAACAGCAAGCTGAATGACATCTCAATGAAGACAGATGTGGTTTGGACACCATCAGATGCGCATCATATCAGAGCCGGAGCATCAGTCACACAGCATTTCTTCAGACAGATGAAGGATGTCAGTTCCATATCCGTACAAGAGCGCATCAATACTGATGAAACATACTATAATACCGCTACCGTTCACGACAGGGACTCTGTACGCAATGCATATAATCCGCAGGAGATCGCCTTATATATTGAAGATGAGATTTCTGTCGTCAGGTGGTTCAAGACCAATATCGGAGTAAGATATGGCACTTTCATAACAGGAACAAAAAACCATCATTCCGTAGAACCACGTGCTACTGTACGGCTGCAGATGGGACAGAGAGCTGTCTTCAAGCTATCTTACAGCGAAATGAGTCAATTTGTCCATAGCCTTCAGGCCAATTATCTCGACATACCTATGTCCAGCTGGGAACCATCCACAGACCGTATCCTGCCCTCAAGGTCACGACAGATAGCCGGAGGTTTCCATATGACATTACCACATAATATTACTCTGAATGTCGAAGGATATTGGAAAAGTATGAGTAACCTGTATGAATATTGCGGGATCAGCAGTATTTATCCTGATATCCGGTCGTGGGAGAGTGAACTGACGAACGGTATAGGACGCTCATATGGCGCAGAAGTGGAAGTATCCTGGAATACTGACAGGACAGATATCTCTGCTTACTATACATTGTCCTGGACAGAAAGATATTTCAAGGAAATCTGGCATAACTGGTATCCTGCACGAAACGACAACAGACACAAGTTCACCATAAACGCATCTCATCGTGTCAGCAAAAGATTTGACATATATCTGGCTTGGAATTACCATACTGGCGACAGGATGACCATCCCGACTCAGATAGTTGGCTCAGAGGTATTCTACAGCCATCCATACAATTATAAACTTCCGGATTATCATAGACTTGACATAGGATTCAATTTCCGCAAAACCACAAAAAGAGGCAATGAAAGCATCTGGAACCTCAGTTTATATAATGCCTATTGCAGGATGAACCCTATGTTTGCAATGTTTAAGGAGTGTCACGAGGACGACATTCCATATGCCGAGCTGCGCATTATCTCTGCCATTCCTATAGTGCCATCATTCAGTTACACATTAAGATTCTGATATTATGAAGCATAGGATAGAATCATTGATCATATTCCTTATCACAATGGCTGTTTCCTGTGATAAGGCTGTGGATTTCCCTGCAGAAGAATCAGGAAAGATTTACATAAATGCCATAATGACAGACACCGGCTTAAGCAAGATGGATGTCGGTATCAGCCAGCCTATCGGAGGGACAAAAAGCGAATCTGCTCAGAATGTAAAGCTGACACTGACTGCAGACGGTGAAACAGTGGAACTTGTTCCCGATGCTGACAAGTTGCGCGAAGGCATTCTCTCATTGACTACAGACACCAGATTTACGGCGGGACAGGAACTGACTGTCCGGGCATCCTGCAATGGACTTCCGTCTGTCTGCGCAGAAGTGACAATCCCTGCCGAACTCCCGGAAATCCTGGTTTTAAAGTCAGAGGCGGAGAGTTACAAGACCGACTCACCAGGGCAATACACAGACCAGAGGACTAGATTATGGAGATTTGATGCAAAGCTCAGCGAATTTCCTGATGAGGAGTCATACTTCGGAATGCAGGTCATCAAAAGAAAGCTATATGAATATTACGGTGAAGTGCCTGACGATGAAAAGAAAAGATTGGAGAAAGAAGCCGGGATTTCCGAAGTCGATGATCTCTATGTAAATACAATAATGGAGGTGAATGGTGCAATTTCATCAATTGAAACTCAAATGGTAGTGGAGTTTGACGGAGGAGAAACGGCAATTGCCCAAGCATCAGGTAACTCAGGACCAATATGGATCAATGCGTGGGTGAAGCCGACAGAAAAGACTTTGCTGTCGACAAAATACGACCCTATTATGGGGATTAATTATGCAATATACGAATATTATGAGTACAAGATAAAGATTTACAGACTCTCTTATGAAACATACTGTTATCTTAAGGCGAGATATATTTCAGACAATACGACACTTCCATTACACCTGGGCTTCACGCCGGCAACATACACATACACCAATGTAGTCGGAGGAATAGGCATATTTGCAGCAGTAACGACATATGAGTCGGAATGGACAAGGTACGAATGATTATGAAAAGATATATATTATTGATCATCAGTGCGCTGGTTGTAAACACATCCTGCGAGCAGGTATGGGAGGAAGACCTGAAGGAAAAGGCTCTTGACTCCATCAGAGGATACTATGAAATAGAATCAGGCATATGGAACGAAAGCGGTCCTATTGATATAAATGGTGATGGCATCGCATCGTACGATTACTACAGCGAATGGCTGAGCATACCTTCAGGTGTCGGAGATAACGGTTCCAGCATCTCCAATGATGGAGGATACATAGAGATTCCGTATATCATTGACAGTAATGCCGGCTGGGGTGGTCCGATAAGCCTGTCCAGAAGAGTGGAGAAGGTGAAGATATCAATAGATGTGCTCATTGAAGATCGTGAGGCGACACTTGCCTTTAGCTTTCCTGAAAATACCGGCATCACATTCGAACATTCCGGCTATGGCGAATTTACAATCACCAAGACTGTTTCATTTACCGTGACTGATGGTAACGAAACAACAGAGCAGATCACAGGAAGGGTTACATTGAAGTTTAAAAGAACAATATATAGAACAGAATAACATTATGAACAGTATCATCAGATTATCGATCCTTGTTGCCATTGCTGCAACGATTCTTTCGTGCAAAGAAAAAATACAGGGGCCTCAGAAAGTGGAATTTCCCGACCTTGGCCCAAGAATAGAACTGGTTTACAAAGACGGTGAATATATGCCGAAGAGTGATCCCATCCCTGAAGCTGTATTCAAGCAATATTCCATTGGAACGTGGAAACTGACAGAGATCAAAGATGTAGACATCTCCGGAAAGCTGACAGATGTGGATTTCTCATATTCTGACGGGAACATATATCCATTCTTCTCACTTAGAAATGAGGGATTTGTCAGACAATATATAGATACACCGCAGAATAAGACATATATTGATGGTTCATATTCATATGATGAAACAACAAACAGATTGCACTTTAACGGTGCGGTGTCACAGCATCCGGAATTCAGGATTTTTAAAATGCAGGAAACTGAAATGCACGGTTCATTCACTTCTCCGGACAATGACTCTGACGATTCAGTACTTACAATATATATATACCAAAAACTCTCTTATGAGCAAGAGGTCGGTCTTGATATCATATTTGGAGCTGAACAGATAAACAACATATAATATGAGACGCATCTATTTGATAGTATTGATTTTAGTAACATCTCTTACAAAGATATCAGCTCAAGAGATATCAGATTTCTATCGTACGGGCACTTCCTTTGAAGTGTCCGTAGGAGGTCATATGATCGGTGAAGGTGCAGCAGAGGCAAATATAGGAGTCGGAGCACGCTTAGGTAAAGGATGGGGGATTTCGGCCGGAGTGGGATATACTGGCAGTAATTATCCGAATGTAGGGAAGGTGAATAACTTTATTTCTGCATATATCGAAGGTAAATATTCGTTTCTTGACAGAAAAACAAGTCCCTACATAGGATTAAGAGTGAAAGGGCAGTATATGTTAGCTGAAGGCCTGGGACGGCTTTCTGTTATTGAGAAGGAAGGTTATAATGACTCCAGACAGTTATTCTTGCTACCACAGATAGGTCTGGATATAAAGATGATTTCGATCTGGCTAGGATTTGGTCCTCATTTCGGTTGGGAGGTAGAACACTCTGACGAAGAAATACGTAATCCGCACGGGAATGCATCTCCGGAAATAACACCAGCAAAAGATTATCACAGAAGATATCTTATACCTTGCCTTGCGATCGGAGCTGTCATCAGACTTTGATATAGTGCTCAGCTGATAAAGATCAACTTTTGCAGGTAATCCAAAAAGAGTCTAAGAAACCTGAGAATAAACAAAAAACCCATCTGGAAAACCAGATGGGTTAGTGGAGATAGTCGGAGTCGAACCGACGACCCCCTGCTTGCAAAGCAGGTGCTCTAGCCAACTGAGCTATACCCCCAGAATTTTT
>JAGKTT010000109.1 GCA_021153285.1 Bacteroidia bacterium | reverse complement strand
CGAGGTCTACACAAAGCCGCTGCTCTATGGCTATCATACCTCATACGCTGAGACAGTAGGCGAGAAGTACGGACTCTCGAGAGGAGTCAGGGCTGAGCTCGGATCGTACAAGAAGCACACCTCGTCCATCGAGTATAATAGACAGCTGGCCGAGGAAACAGCTGAAAAGGAAAGACTGATAAAAGATCTTACTGCAGACTATGCGGAGCTCACTTCGGCTGTGGAAAACACAACCAGTAAGCTTTCTGCTCAGAGGGAGATAATGTCTTTACAGGAGAAAACTATTGCAAATAATGATGTCATCATTCAAAATCAGGAGAAGCAGAAGGCTTCGGTGGTTATCAATGACGATGCAGTGGAAAAACAACTTGCTGAAAAGTATGTTTCCCTTGCTAAACTTACGGAAGAAGAAAAACGACTTGAAAGATCTATTACGGATAAAACGGCTGAGTTTGATACATTGGATAAAAAGGTGCAAACCCGCAGACAGCAGCTTGCTGAAAAGGTAGATTTAACTGCTGTTCCTCAGAAGGGATTGATAGGTTATAATGCCGCAGAGGTTACGTCTTTTATAGAGTCTGTAAAAAATGCAACTCTAATTTCTCAGATGAACAAGGTTTATAGTGACTATAATCCTAACGAGAGACTTGAAAATGAAGTCTATCGCCTTCGTCGAGTAGAGGACGAATACAAGAAGTTGCTGGATTCCCCACATCTTTTACAGGAGCGTTTAGATGAACTTAAGGTAGAAATGCAACGAAAGTCGATAGAGAATATGTTGAAGTATGCCGTTAATGATAAAGATGTTCATGTGAGCTCCATCGAGGTCAAAAAGACCTCTGAGGGAGATGATATATTTGCAAGGTTCACAATCGGGAAAGGAAACCTCCAATATGCTGCACACATAGATCCTAGAGAGTATATTATATATACTGACGACTCCAGAATTACAGGGCTGTGGGCATGTCACAATTTCAGCAACGAAGAAATCTGGTGGAATCTAGGAACACTTGATGATATTCAGCAGAAGCGAGAAAAAGAAGATCTGATGTCAAGACTCGGATCCAAACTTTCCAAGCTGGTTAAATGTCCGATTGTGGTAGAGGATTGTAAGGCGGCAGGAAATCAGTATCTTGTGTTCGCTACAAACGGACGAGCTTACTTCATTAACCGAAAAGGTAAAAAATAGCCCTTAGGCATAAGTCTGAGGGCTATATCATTTTATCCAAGATATGTCTTTAAAGCATCAACGTACCTTTCAAACGCATCTAGTCCTATAGGTGTAATTCTACATGTTGTCTGAGGCTTTTTGCCCTTGAATCCTTTTTCTACTGTTATATAGTTCGCTGCTGTCAGTTTGTCAATCTGGACACTCAGGTTACCAGCAGTAGCTCCTGTTGCCTCACGAAGATAGACGAAATCTGCCTCTTCGAGATTTACAAGAACAGACATTACAGCGAGTCGTAGCTCTGAATGTAATAATGGGTCCAGTTTTTTGAACATAACTATAGCCTTTAATTTGCTTTTTTATTCATCATAATACCAGGAATAATAAGGTTCAGGATTGAAGCCATAGTGAAAAACAAAGGGGTAAATTCCACCTTCGTATAAAACAGAGCTATGGTGCATCCGATACCTGTCAAAAAGCCGCCGATTATGATATAATTGTTTTTCAACACAAATCCCGTCATTACTGCAGCAAATCCTAAAAGTACAGCTGTAATATAACCTGTAAATTGAGGTGCAAGAAAAGCGAACACAATAGAAAGGATCGTTGCAAAGATACCATAAGAAATCCATATGTATCCCACAGTACGGCTAATAAAGCTCTTACCTCCTTTTTTGCATTTACCTTTTAGAAGAATGATTGAAAGCGGCCATCCGAGTACAGGAATGCCAAACCAAAGAAAATTCCAACTGAGATTTCCTGTCAGTTTTAGCATTGAATACACAGCAATGGAGAAAGCAAGAACGACAGCTCCCCATAATATCATAGGAGATCCGGCGTCTTTCTCAAAATCTTTTCTACTCTTTTCAATTGCATCATTGATGATTTGAAAACTTTTTTCAGGGCTCATAACATTTGTTTCCATATAAAATAGTGTTAGCTATTTAAAATACAGATCCTATCTTCATCCTTCCGGACAGATGAGAACAGAATCTTCTCCGTGATCACAATGCAAATATAAACAAGTTTATAATATAAACCAAATTATTTTAGAGAATTCTCATTGTGGTTTTAAAGTGGGATAGATGAGAGTATGATAATACTTTATTACTAGTAATAAATAATACTATCAATAAAATATAGACGTCAGACTTATTTATTATTGCTTATTTTCCTAATAAATACGGAAAAAGCCTAGCGTGTGCTAGGTGTAGACTGTGCTATACGTATTTCACCGAATGCTTACAATGTATATTACAGACTTGCCTTCACTCTTTGGACTGTTGATACCGATACACCGGTAAGCTTGGCTATTTCTCTGATAGAATTCTTGTCCTTTCTAAGGTGTCTGACCACTTCTGGATACTTAGCCTGAATGTCTTCATTGGTGAGGGCACTCCCCTTTGGTCGGCCCATCTTTACGCCTTTACTCTTGGCCAGGGTACGGCCGGAATTCAGACGGCCAAGTATGAGTTTGCGTTCCATCTCGGCTCCGAGAGCCAGGACCGTAAGAACCATCTTCGCTACAGGATTATCCTCTCCCCTTTCATCAAGGGTTGAAAGATTCAGATCCAGGATGTAGGTATTCACTCCAGCTGCAGTCAGCTCCTCGACAGCCTTGAGAACCTCGACGGTGCTTCGTCCAAGCCTGGAGAGTTCCGTCACCATCAGGGTTCCGGGGTGTTCTGTCTTGCAGAACTCCAAGCACTCGGAGAGTACTCCCCTCTCCTGATTGGACTTCGCTCCGGAGATGTGCTCCTGGAAGACCTTCACGATCTCATAGCCTTTCCCTTCAGCGTATCTGGTAAGATCCTCAATCTGCCTTTCTGTCGACTGACGATCGCCCATGGACGAGACACGGGTATATATGACGGCCGTATGA
>JAGKTT010000063.1 GCA_021153285.1 Bacteroidia bacterium | reverse complement strand
ATACCCGTTGAGCGACTGGAGTGCAGCCAGATGATGATTTTCCGCTCAACGGGTTAGCTGACCCTGTTAGGACGGGCACTCGCAAGAGTATGTATCTGTGGAGGCAGCGTGTGAATGTATGCATTGAGCTAAAGAATGCAAATGCTTATGTGTCAATGCTATAGGCTGATAATCAGATGATTCCCGTTTGCGCTGGATACCATACGTTTGGAAATGCATTTTTCAATGACCGATCGGTCGGGTTTTTGGATATTTCAGGCCCGAGCGTTACTGAAACCTTCGAACACACGTCCCCTCTCCTCAGGCTTTATATTATGCTCTCCTGTGTTTCAAGGTACCTCAGCGAAGGCCTTGGAACACAGAAATCGCGAATTCATCTTTTATATTTAAATTGGCTGTGTTCCAAGGTTTCGTAGTGGTTCTGAGCATCTGTCATAACCTTTACATTTATCTGTACAAAGTGCCATCTATTTATCAAAACACATACTTTTGCGACTGATCCAATCAATGCCTACTCCGGATAAATCATCTTCCTGGTCACGCCACCATCTACAGTTATGCATTGACCGTTTATAAAATCATTTTCCTTTTCGCAAAGGAAGAGACAGATACGTGCAATATCAGCCACACGGCCTACGCGACCCGAAGGATGAAATCCGTGATCTTCATCACGCAGCACCTCATACTCATCCACACTTATCCATCCAGGAGCTATGCAATTCACAGTAATGTGATATGGGGCCAATGAGACGGCCAATGCGTGGGTAAGAGACCATATTCCACCCTTGGACGCAGCATAAGCCTCGGAACCGGGCTCACTCTGGAGATAACGGGTCGAGCAAAGATTGACAATACGGCCGTATGGATTGGCGGAGCCGGTCTTTTCGCGATGGATCGCAAGCAGGCGGGAAGTGATGAAGGCACTGCGGAGATTGGTATTGAGAACCATCTCGAAATGCTCGACGCTGGTCCGGGTAATGGATTCAAAACTGCTGACACCCACATTATTGACAATGATATCCAGATCTCCCCACTCGTCCAGAAGTGTCTCTACAGCGTTTTCCAAGGCCTTTCTGTCGCATACGTCAAGGGCAATAAAACGTGCCCCGGAAACAGAGGCTACTTCATTGCCGCGGTCGATGTCAATATCACAGAATGCCACGAGGTCACCCTCTGCGACAAAGGCCTCGACAATCGCACGACCGATTCCGTGTCCTCCTCCGGTCACAAATATCCTCCTTGGCATTGTTTCCAGCTGATCATTAGTCTGTAATTCCTTCATATCAAAAACCTATATAATATTTGCAAGTTCCAAGCTGCCGACAATTGAAAAGTCGCGGAAGTTAAACAACATTCAGAAAGCAAGTTATCGAAAAAAGAAGAAAAATGAAAATTTCAGCGTATTATGTGCAACATATAACGCAAATTGCGAATAGACGATGAAATTTCAAAACTAAATTTGTGGCTATAAGAGAACACTATCACTATGAAACGTCTGACAATTCTCCTGCTTCCGCTCCTAATGACGGCATTATGCTCTTGCGACAAACCAGATCCGGGCTTCTGGATTCCTCCGCCATATAACAATACAGAAAAGCCGTCTACGGAGAAACCAGAAGAGGAAGAGCCGATAACCCCTGCACTTCCTGAAGAAGGATATATTATAGTAGGATATGCCACATATTGGGAAAAGACAATGCCGGACCCGTCCCTGCTGACCCATATCAACTATGCCTTCGCTCACATCAAGGACGATTTCGAGAGTCTTGACATCAAGGCAGAAGACCGCCTGGCAAGGATAGCAGCCCTGAAAAAGAAGAATCCCGACCTGAAGGTGCTGCTTTCAGTGGGAGGCTGGGGTGCAGGCAATTTCAGCGAGATGGCGGCAGATGCGACTCATCGCAAGAACTTCTGCAAGAACTGCCTCGATGCTGTAAAGAAGCACAATCTGGACGGTATTGACCTCGACTGGGAATATCCGACAAGCAGTTCTGCGGGAATCTCGTCATCTCCGAACGACAAAAAGAATTTCAATCTGCTTCTGGCCGACCTCAGAGCAGTTCTCGGAAATGACAGGCTGCTCACAATGGCATCTGCCGCCAATGCAAAATATGTGGACTTCAGGACGGCGATAAATTATCTGAATTTCGTTAACATTATGACATACGATATGGGCAAACCTCCATATCACAATGCCGGCCTGTACACTTCGCCTATGACCAAGCGAAGCTGTAACGAATCTGTAAACCTCCATCATCAGGCCGGAGTCCCACTCGAAAAAATAGTACTTGGAATTCCTTTCTACGGCCACGGGGATGGAGTGGAATTCACTTCAGAAAGCGTCGATTACAATGAAATTCGGGCCACAGGATACACCAAGCGATGGGATGACCTCGCAATGGTTCCATATCTTGTAAATTCGTCCGGCACTATGGTTCTCAGCTATGATGATGAGACCTCGGTAGGTATGAAGGCAGACTATGTGAAGAGCAGAGGACTGAAGGGGGCAATGTACTGGAACATCGAAGCTGACGACGCTTCCTGGACTCTGTCAAAGGCTATATCCACAAGACTCCTCAAGGACGAGAATGAGACCGGAGAGGCTTACCTGGTGACAAATAAATATATGCAGGATTTTATGGATCAGGTTCAATACCGCGACAGGGACTACTCTTATACATTGATATATAACTTCCCAGGAGGTGGTCCCGGAGAAGCTGACATTCCGCCTTCAGTATATCTGAAATGGCCTGAAAATACGGAAAAAGGGCCTATGACGCTACGGGTTTGGGACAATGAATGGAGCCGCGAATACAAGCTGGAATCTGGCTCAACCAAGCAGGAACTGGTAAATCTTGTTCCCGGAAGCCATTATGATTATATGGTTACGAACAGCTCGGGAGATATTGTTGATCAGGGTTCATTCGACACCACCGGCTCGATCCATCAGGTATATTTTTCTAAGAAAGTACGTAACTCACGTGACTTAGGCGGTTGGAAGACACTGGATGGAAAGACTGTAGCTTACCGCAAGCTGTATCGTGGCGGTGGAGTAGAGGATAGGATAGACAGCAAGGGCAAAGAAGAATTCAGAGCGGCCGGAATCAAGGCAGAACTTGACCTCAGGGAAAAGGAATCCGTACCGTCAAAGTCTCCGGTAGGTGATGACATCGCATTCTGCGCTCCTGGATTTCCTCACGGATACCGAGGAATGATGCGGGACTACCAGCCGGGAATAAAGGAATGCTTCGGATTCATTGCACAATGTCTCAGAGAGGATAAGCCAGTATTCATCCATTGCTCTGCAGGACGTGACCGCACAGGCACTATGGCCATATTGATACTTGGACTTCTGGGAGTATCGGAAGGTGACATATCCAAAGACTACGAATTGACATATTTTTCTCCAAAGGACTGGAGTATGTGGGTGGAAGAAGATCCTGACACCTATCTGCATATCCGCACACAGGAGGGAAGTTTCGTAGCAGCCTGCAAATATCTATGGAACTTCGGCAGCCCGACATTCGCGGAATGTGTAGAAAAATACCTGCTGGCCATAGGAGTAAGCCAGCAGGATATAGATGATATTCGAAAAGCTATGCTTCTCTGACAGGACTGCCGTCAGAACGTAAAGTCTAACTTATAAAGCTTAGGAGACTCTTCGTCGCTTCCGACCCAGACACAGTTTCTCTGACGGTCGACACATATCGATTCCAGATTTTCGATATAAGGAACTTCATATGTGGCCAGGAGAGTTCCGTCTGTCCTGCAAAGGTAGATGGCACATCTGTTGGAGTCTGTAACCCATAAATGATCGGCCACAGGATCATAACAGAGTCCGGCAATTTCCGAGGCGAAGGATGAAAGTGAGATCTTGGAGATCATCGTGCCATCGAAACGATACTGCCACAGATTCGCCTCAGTCTGGCTTCCTACAAAAAGGATATCCTCCTTATAATACTCCACAGCCTCGAGACCTCCGTTCCTGTAATTATTCTCGACAGCTTCCTTTACGGGAAAAACAGATTCCGCCAAGGAATATCCCGGAGCCGCCATTCTATATATTTCCTGACGGCCTTCAATGGCCAGATATAGGTCACCTGTCGCTGGATCAATGGTAAGACCCTCCATATCAGCATCCTGAACAAGGATATCCTTAACCTTGCCTGTAAAAGATATCGACTTCACTACTCCCTGATCTCCGCAGGAAAGCAGTTCAGTAGCATCTTCATTGAAACAAAGGCCTGAAAGCTCCTCCACATCCACGTCAAACACCGACACACCTTCTCCCATAACAGGAACAGCATTCTGTCCATATGAAATCATTACGGACAGAATGCTGATTATAAAGGAAATACAATTCTTCATATTACTTATCAAGCTCGATATTAGCTCCTGCTGCATCTGCCTTGCAGGTCACAGTCTTTGTCTGACCAGGAAGGAGAGGGAAGAAGTTATCGCTCCAGTATGCAGGAACAATCATATTGCCCTCTGCATCCTTAGCCTTGAGAATATTCATATATGAAACGACATCTGAGTTGTTCTTCAAAGTCACTGTGTAGACGCCGTCATCATAAGAAGTCTCCATTGCAACCTCTGCCTGAGGCTGTGCAAATGCGAAACGAAGATCAGAATGCTTCTTAATAGGTGTGATATACCAGTCGAAGTTGTCCCAGTCATAGACGTTTCTTTCAGCTGCGATGCAGTAGAAATTGTCAGCGATGACTTTGCCATCCTTGCATTTTACTTCAAGAGCGATGAAATGAGGCTTGCCTGCATATGCCGTCATATCGAATGCATCGACATTATTGCGGTATGAAGTCTTGACTGTCTTTGCCTGCTCGCCAAGAAGAGCAGATGCATCATCATAAACCTTGACAGAAACCTCTACATCGCCTTCATAAAGACCCTCGTTCACGAGATATACGTGGCTGTCCTTGTAGTTATAGATGAGCTGAAGCGGCTCGCAAGCCTTCTTGGTTCCATAGTAAGCGGCACAAGGCACTCCATAGTAGTCGTAAAGCTGCCAATAGATCGATGGCCAGGCTGAATTGAGCATCCACTGGATGATACCTGTAGAAACCGGAATATTTACACGGAAAGCTTCGAACATCGCACGCGTTGCATCATAGTCCAATGCGTGACCCTTGCGGACATAGTCATTGAAATCAGCAGCCTCACCGTAAGTGTTGTTCATTGTGGCTGTAAGGACATCCATAGAGTTCATCGCAGTCGTAGATGTGGTGCAATGCTTGTTCCAAGCTTCTGAAACAGGCCAGAGCTGATCGGCAGGAATCATCTTCACAAGTGACTCTGTCTGAGGAATATTGGCTCCGATACCGGTCTCTGTATTGAATCCGAAGGCACCACCGTTGGTCACATCGAAGTACCAGTAGTCAGGTCCTACATACTCATATGGACCAGCCATCTTACTTCCTGACCATCCTGTCAGCTCGCTCTTCAGGCTCTTTGCAGAGCTGATGTAAGGGCGGTAATCATACTTCTGGTAAATCTCCAGATAACGCTTTTCGAGCTCATAGATAGGAACACAGTCACTTCCTGTCATCCATCCGAGTACGGAAGCGTGATTATGAAGTCTTATCACCTGATCCTCGAAATATCTTGCAGCAAGATTGATTTCCTTTGGCTGAACAATACAACCTATGTGATGAACTTCCGGAAGACCGCAATAATTTTCCCACTCCCACTGGCAGCTCCAGCCCACGAGAGCAAGAACACCAAGACGGTCACAAAGATCATATACATTGTCATCCTTTCCCCAAATGTTCTCGAAACGGATTGTGTTCATATTCATATCGATCACATATCTCACCTGTCTCTCATTTGACTCAGGAGTGTCGCGGAGGAAGATATCATCTGTCCATCCTGCACCCTTCAGAATGATATCCTTTCCATTGAGGATGAACTGTCTGTAACCATATTCGTTGAGCTTGCTGGTGATCTCTCTGATACCGAAAGTCACATCCATTCTGTCAGAAACGACACCTTCAGTCTCGACTGTAGCGTTGAGTGTATAGAGTTCAGGAGTTCCCAGATCATAAGTCCACCATACGCGAGGATTCTCTACGTGAAGGTTCGCTGCCTGCTCAGGAGTAACGCTTACGATTGTTTCCTGACCTGCCTCAAGGCTGAAAGGTACACGGCATACACCGGCATCCTGAAGATCAAGGGCAATCTCACCGCTGACCGGAGCAGATTCATTGTTTTTCAATGTAACTCGCACTTCAAGGTCAGCCTCGGCATATGCCTCTGTATCAAGTGAAGGAATCACGAATACATCCTGGATGCTTACAGCAGAAGACGCCTTGAGCATCACAGTCTGAGTAATACCCATACTCTCATCCAGCGGACGAGGATTCCAGTCAACGAATCCGATATTCAGGTCACCTGACTGTGCTCTGCGGATCTTCACTTCCAAAGTATTGTTCTTCTTCAGAAGATCTGTCACATTGTATTCTCTGCGGATGAATACACCGTAAGTGGTATCCGACGAAGCAATGCATACATCATTGAGAATGATGTCAGCATAATAGTTCAAGCCGTTGAATACAAGGTCATAATTCTGTCCCTCGACAACTTCCAGATCGAAGGCTGTCTTATAGGTCCAAGGAGTATCAAAAACCGACTTGTCGGCATTATAATAGTTCAGACCTTCTAGAAGATCTGTTCCCAGAACTCCCTCATCGTAAAGCACACCTGCTACGGTTGAAGGCACGGTAACATCAAATGACATATTGCCCCCATCCTGCGAAAGCGTCCATTTGTCAAGAAGAACCTGATCTCCATTTTCAAGAATCACAGGCTCAGAGCAGGCTGCCATCACACCTGCGGCAAAAATAAAACTAAGTATCTTTTTCATTATGTTTAAATTAAGGATGCTACAATTATATATATCATTTTGGTTTATAAAACCGGAAAAACAGAAAGTGGCCACCATAGCGCAGGACAACCACTTTCTGCAATACATAATTATATCATACCCACATTATTCCCAAGAGAACGGCTCGGTGTAATCGTACCACTCACAGATTGCATTTCCTGTATAGCATCCGAAGTAAATACCTATTTCCTTCTGCCATTTACACTCCATAACGGCGTTATCTCCCGTATCGAATGACTGGAACTCCACTCCATCGAGTATGAACTGAACGTGGCAGTAACCCTCATTGATTTCACTTGGAGTGAACTTCACCGTCATCTCGTGAGGAACAGTCATATCAACACCTTCAACGTTTACGAAATCAGCATCCGGTCCCGAAGGAGATGTTGAAATCTCGGTATATCCTGTACCGTCGCCGCTTCCTCTGAGGTTGTACTTGATCTCGTTGTTGTTACCGAATGTCCACCACAGACGAACACGCGCATCAGGTGAGAACGTATGCCATCTGTAAGTATGGGTTCCCATTGGCATACCGCTTCTGTAAAGACGGGCATAAACCGAACCAGATGAAGTTGCCTCGAAGTATGTTCCCTGCGGACCAAGGTAAACAGGATTGACACCCTTGTCTGCCGACCAGTCAACAAGTTCAGCATCATTGAAGATTGTACGCTGAGGCGTCTGGAGATAAGCCTGCTTGAGGACGATCTCTCTCACTACCACAGGCTCGCCAGGAGCTGCGATTGTAGTAAGTCTGATCGTAGTCTTGCGGAGGGTTGTGCCTTCGTTGGTGTTCAATGCAATGCGGAGAGTTGCCTCACCTGTGTTTTCAGGGTTCTCAATTGTGAGCCACATTGCCTTCTCGTCGGTCTTCTCTGCCTTCCAAGCCGCATTTGAAACCACATTGAGTTCATATGCATCCTGGTTGTAGGCTGCGCGGATCTCAAATGTAGCAGGATCAAGCTGCACACCGTTCTGAGTAACCTTTACGACAACTCTCTCCTCGCCGTGACGGTCGAGGACAGAGACAGCACCGTATCGCTTCTCACCTGTATTTTCAGTAGTCGAGAGAGCTACCTTTCCATCAAGAGAACCTGTCTGTCCTTCTGTGACAGAAAGCCAGTCAGAGCCTTCGATCACGACAGCAGACCAGTTCTGGTTTGCAGAGACAGCAAACTCGAGCGATCCGCCTTCCTCGCTGATCTCAAGAGACTGCTCGTCATCCTTTACGTCGAGGTAGGCATTACCCTTCTGATAGACAGTGATGAGCTTTCCTACCCAATAGTCACTCTTTCACCAGGAAGCTGAACGCTTCAGGCGATTCCCAAGGAAGCGAGTAGCTGTCCTCCGCACGATAGCGAAGGTCGACCCACTTCATAGGTCCTTCGTCCTCCTGCTGGCAGCTGCTCAGCCCTGTGAACAGGGCTAAGGCTGCGCAGAAGTTTAACAAATATCTTCTCATGATAATTTATTTCAATTATTCAGCGATTGGAGTGATTGTGCAAGAGTCGATCACGTAGTATGAACCATCAGATACTGATGAGTAGAAACCGAACCACCAGTTGAATGTTGTATCAGTTCCTGCGAATGGGCTAAGCCATGAGTGAGACTCTACAGTAAAGTTGTCAACTGCGAAGATGAACTTACCGTTACCTGGAGTTTCAGCATCTGGAGTTACTGTGAACTCGTACTTTGTTGTTGCGCTCATTGTCTCAGTAGAGAGGTCATCTGTATAAACAGTGTTATTGTAGTTGCTTACAGCACCGTTGTTTGTACGAAGTCTGAGCTTACCTACTGACATCCAGTTACCGAAGTCACCGTCAGTCTCGCTGAAGAACCAGAACTGACCTTCATCACCGAACTTGATTTCCTTTACAGAAAGCACTGCTGTGAAATAGCGGAGACCTTCCTTGATATTGATTCTTGCGCCAGCTGCACCGTCAAGCTTCACTGAACCGTCCTCAAGAATCTCAGCATTCTTAAGTTCATATGGAGAATCCTGAGCAACCTCGAATTCTGCTGTAATACCGAAACCTGAGATAGTCACGACTGCTGTTCTTGGAGCAAAAGCAGAGTTTGCTGCTGCTGTAGCCTTAACCTGAGAGTCAACTTTCTCTACTGTAAGCCACTCTGCGCTTGAAGTAACTGTCCAGTCCACAGATGCCTCTACATCAAGGAGAAC
>JAGKTT010000062.1 GCA_021153285.1 Bacteroidia bacterium | reverse complement strand
TCTCTCCAAGCCCTTGCCCTCTGCTGCTTCACGCTCCTTCACCATCTGCTGAAAAGCCTTGCATACAGCAGGTACAAGATTGTCTCGGTTATCATATTCGTTGATGTGAGGGAAATACGACTCCTTGCCGTTGACATCGAACAGTCCGTAAACGGTCTGACCTCCATAGTCAGAAACAGCCTCGTATGCAAAATGTTCACGACCGTCAAGACTTCCGGCATATTTGAAATCAGTAATGAACTCATTGTGAATGATAGGGCAATCAATCCTCTGATTGCTTGAGTTCTTCAGACAAGCCGATAAATCATCGTAATGCACGAAAAAGAAACCCGGACATACCTCTTTGACCGTACTCCTGCAGGTCGGATTTGTATTGTGATAGTTCAGTCTCTTTTCCTCCCTTGCAGCAGTCTCAGAGTCATACCATCCGCAGATACGGGTAGGGTTGAGTTTTGCCTGCTCCAGTTCAGACAGCATCTTTGTAACAAACCTTTCGTCAGGCTTCTCCGGCAATGCCTCAAAGTTTCCATCGTGCCTGATTAAAAACATCCTGGTCTTATCACCGTCAGTCATAAATCGGAATCCCTTGATGCTTCCGTATCCGTCCACCGGTTTCTGAAAGTCAAAACTCCTGGTCCACTCGGTATCCTTGCCGAACACCTCCGCACCCTGACCTCTGACCCTCTCTCTTGCATCTACAGACACTTTCCAGGCCGATGTGAACATCTCTCTGTATCTGTCATCCATACTTGTGGGATTTAATTCAGATTGATATAAATGTCGTGAGATATCCAACCATCTGAACTTTCCGTATCAGAGCTGCTTTCTAGGAATTTAGCCACTCCCATCTGCTCGAAAGTCGCTTGAGTCAGAAAGTTGATAAAGTCAGGATCCTCTCTATCATTGTCATCAAAGACCTCGTCAATGATGATGTAAGGATCGTCAAGAGTTATCAGGAAGTGCATGTCCAGCACTCTAGGACTCCACCAGTCTTTCTCTCCTTTTGAGGAAAGTTCATACCCCTTGTCGTAGATTGCATCAGCAGCTGCTGCAATGTCGATTATGTAACTGAAGTCACTTCCTTCCTCGAAAGGAATGTATTGTTCATACGGAGTTATTTCTATGGTATATGTGTTGTATGTTCTTTTTCCTGGCCATCCTGTCAATGCTGCAGTGATGTAAAAGTTGCCGGAGAGTCTTCCGAATGGATGATCCTCCACCATAAATCCAGCAATGTCATCGACAGGGTTGCACTTGGCACTCAGCGTTATATGCCCGTACACCATTATCTCGTATGAGTATATCCATTCAGTGCCGTCAGCCTCTGTAGCGATTATCTCTATGTCTGTCACTCCAGGCATATTTGCCGATACTAACCACTCAGTATCTTTATCCCAGATAGTCTTGATTACAGTCTCATCAGCAGAATAGAAAGAAAATGACATTCCTTTTGCCTTTGAATCTACAGTCAGATGAAGTCTTTCTCCATAGTCACAGCAGAACTGCTCAGGGCAGAGAGTCTTCGTGTCATTTGTTCCGGTCGCCACCATATAAAGCGAGATTTCAGGTGCTACCATTACAGGAGTATTATCCACAATGCTGAACTCCAGTGTTTTGCTTCTTACCCCGTTCATAACTGCCATTATGCTTCCTTTGCCTTCCTTCAGAGCCTTTACATCATATACATATTGCTCTCTTGTGGGGATGAATTCAAACATGTCGTCCGGGTACTCAAATGAAAAGTCGGTTATGATTGCATCTGTCGGCTTAAACTTTACTTCAATGCGTCTTAAAGTGTTTATCTTCCATTCGTTAGCCTCGTTGTCGATGTTCAGTTCCACCGCTGTCAGAATGCTTCTGTCTTCAAGAACCACTTCAGTGCGGATGCAGGAGTGGCAAGCCATCGCTGAAATTACAGCGACGGTAATCAAAATAATCCGTCTCATATGTGCTTACTTGTTTAGAAAATCCAGATCAGTCCCAATTTTAGATTGTTTGGCATTACGAACCATTTTTCACCGGAATCTACGACCTTGCCGCATTGCGGACAGGCATAGGTTACGTACCTCTGATACCCAGTCCATAGGCCCAAACCGAAATCAAGATTTATATGTTCACCCAGCATCAGGGAATAGCCTCCGCCCAAGGCAATGCCTCCCATATCTCCTTCTTCAGATTCATTGTTAGTGATACCACCATAGTTGTATTCCCGGTATTGTGCATTACTTGAAAACCACCATCCGGAATATGTGTTCCATAGCCAGTATCTTACACCTAATGAATAGGTCTGTTTTCTGTTTTGGAACTGGTCTTCGCTTCCTTTGTTGAAGGTCCAGGGATTTACAGCTGCTTCGGCACTGATGGTAATATGCTGCCCTATGGCGACAGAGCCATCAATGCTGATTGTACCCAGATTGATCAAATCTGCCACATCAAGACCCACGGCCCATTTTTGTGCAGATGCATTGTTGCAGTTAAATAGAATAGCCGTAGCAATGGCTAATAGGAATGTGATCTTTCTCATATTTGAACCAGTTTTAATGTTTCAGATTGGATTAAGGAATCAGCCCTCTCTGAATGACAGCATTTCTTTCTCCTCAGTCTAATCCCACAACTGCCATTGTATAGTGAGACAGAGAGGACTTCCTCCTTGTATTATCAGTAGTTGGTGATAATCATATAATGTTTTCTTCTCCTTACCGGTATCATCCTTAGTCCTTTGCCCTGATACAGATCCAGTATGTAATTGCTCTCTTTCACAGTCAACATCCATCTAGCTTTAGTCTTATTCAGTAGGAAGTCTGCTAGCATCTTATGCTGCTTGTCGTTGAATTGGGTATATGGAGATTCGTCCTCTATCGCATTTTCCGGTGGGTCAACGAAGATGAAATCATCTTTATCGATGTTCTGTCTTTTTAAGAAAGTCAGATAGTCATAACTACTAATCTCAGTATTGCCGAGTTTTTTCAATAATGCATTTGACTTAATTTCTATGATCTGATCATCCATGAATACTCCGTTATATCTTTTGCCAGCATATTGCGTGCAGAAGTATCCACATTCATCTGTGCAGAATAGACCTTTCTCTGAATAATTCATAATGAATATGAATGCTGCGTATTTGAGCGAGTCCTTCTGATCATGGTCATTGTATAGTTCAACGATATAATCGTAAATACCAGTCTTGAACCCCAGTCTAAGATTGCCTTCCACCATTTGCTCCTTAAGGTCATCCTTGTTTCTCATCTCAAGAATTTCATTGACAAGATTATGAGCGATTGACATAATCAGACTTTCTTTTTCTGTGAGTGTGCGATCAAATAATCCCGAATATTTGATCTTATTAGCAAACTCAGCAACAGCTTTCGATAACTCCAATCTATCCGAAAATTTTCCTACATCACATAGAAATTTCAAGTGGAGTATATCTCCCTTGAGAGTATCAAACATCTTGTCGGATTTCTTCCATGCATTGTTAAGTACATCCAGATAGATATTCATCATTCTGTATCCACCGTCGATAAGTTTATACGCTTTCATCAGCTCCTTACACTTATCATTAATGAAGTATCTGTCAGCATTTACGGACAAATAGCAGGATCCGCCACCGACAAAAGGTTCATAATAGTTCCTGATCTTTTCCGGCATAAGAGGAAGTATTACCTCAAGATCCTCCTCTTTGCTACCATACCATCTAATAAAAGGTTTCATATCGTATAGATTTATAGCATTATTCTGAATCCGCCGCCAAGGTTGTAATTGACATTGCTTATTGCTGAAGAAAAGTTGATTGGCAATGTCCCGAATATCGTGAATGCGAATCTTGGCGAGAAAAAAAACTCAGCAAGTATTCTCGGACTGATCCCATATATGAACCGGTACTTCTCCATAGATACCTTGAATTGATGAGGCAGTTCTTCGAACGGATCGATCAACTCAAGACCGACAATTACTTCACCACCTCCATAGAGATTGATACTTCGGCTTCTGGTCCCCACAAGTCTGAACAGATAACCGCCATATCCGCAGATATGGTCATATCGAAGACAATCGTTGCTGGTATATAATGCGTAGTAATCATTACCGCTGACACCGACATACCAGAAACCATTAAGAGTGTATTGCGAATAATCTATAGAAGCCCCTGCAGACATTCCGTTGAATGACGTCTTCGCTCCTATGACGGATTGCTCCTTCATAGTACGCTGAGCCTGTGCGTTGATGCTTGCTGCCATAAGTATGGCAGCAGTTGCGATGACTAGCCTGTGATGGAATTTTCTCATCTTTCAATGCGTTACTTTAAGATTAAAACGACAAGGTAAAGTTGTCGAAGTCAAGTTTAACTTGTCGCAAAGAAAGGCGAAAATTTTTGTAATACAAAATTTTTCCGATATTTTTGCGTCAAGTAATACTTGTCGTTTTGGTGCTCAAGGACACATTTCAAGACAACCGTGAAACGGATTTTGCCACACAAGTCAAGGATGAACTTGTGTGTGTCAATCGTGTGTCCAACATCGAAGGCAAGTTAAAACTGGCTCATTTGAGGGTCATCATCATACTGATACAATATCTTCAGCCGGCATTAAGACATAAGATCACATTCCGCAGGATTTCAGGGGCAGTTCCCGAGCGGCTTCTGCCACCGAAGTCAGAAATGGCTCTTGACGGATGCCACAGGATAATTACCGTTCCTGTATCAGGGTTCGGTTTCGGCAAAAGAAACGGAGGACGTTTGAGAAAATATCTGGAGGAACTTCAGCATTGCCATATCTGCGTATCATTGAAAGGGGAGAGTATATCCCGACCCCTGATTGCCGGCTTCGATTATCCTCAGTTCTCAAGGACGGTTGATATACATATCAGTGAATTTGTAGTTCAGACATTGCTCACAACCGAAGACGGTTACTTCACATTCTCCAAAAGCCTGGCATTGTCCATCTCCAACAGATACACACTTCGTATCTATTGGCTTATATGTTCCTGGAAGCAGAAGGGAGGATTTGCCATCACAGCCGACAGACTACGCAGGCAGTTTGGACTTGGCCGTGCTTATGGTCGTATAGACAATCTTACCTTGAAGATCATCCAGCCAGCCTGTCAGGAAATGAAAGACCGGTTTCCAGTGTTTTTCGAATACCGCCTGTATAATGCAGCGTCCCAATATGTCGTATTCAAAGTAAAGACTAAAAAGACAAAGACAGAACTCCAGGCAGATTTCCTGATGGCAAGAGACACGACATTCAACCTCCTCGCATCAGTCGGAGCATCCACATCTCTTCTCTCGGAAATTTTCTCAGAACTCGATCACGAAGACCTCGTGCCATACCTCCGCAAACTATCGGAGATCACCGCCTATATCCAGACACAGAAAGGCCGTGCCATTCAGGATATAAATGCCTATATCCTCACATCCATCACATCCTGGCACACCAACTGGCTCTCCCGCTACACCCTCGCCGAGTAAGTCACAAAAAATAAGAGGCCAGTTTTATATTACTGACCTCTCTATGAAGATTTGATTATTTCTGGTGGGGGAACCTATTGAGCTCTCCTTATACTGATGGGTTTCTTATTCCCCCAGGTTGCCCACCTTTAACACAGTTTCCACTGTTTTTGTTTTTCTTTCTTCATCGTTTATTCTTTCAGTTTCCATCATTTTGAATCCTCCTATATGTTTAATGAGATTATACATTGAGTCAATTAACCCAACCACTTTGGTGAATACCATAAATGGGGAGGGGATGAGAAATTCCAACTCCCGGCACTAAAAAATGACGACATTCACCACCTTCTCGCCCTAACTTTTGACGACTCTCATCCTAACTTTTGACGTCCTTCCCCCTAAACTCTGACGCCCTTATATAAACCTCCACTAAACTTTGACGACTTCCCTTCATCAAACCTGATGTCACAGGTCAAAATTCCAGACGTGTTGTGAAATAGTGGATTTATGTAAATAACAAAAATCCCCCTTGAATATGCTTGAAAGCCATATTTCTCTCCCTAACTTTTGACGAACCCCTTCAAACCCCTCCTAACTTTTGACGATTATGTGGAAGTTGCAAAACAATAACGCTACTACCTAAGATGGTAATAGCGTATCTGAAACTATATTTCTAAATCAATCTATTGATGAATTGTAGCCTTAAGGTCAGAATAATTTTTAAGCAATTCTGCAAAACCTTCTGCGAAGCCTTTAGCACCTTCTTTCTGTATATAGCACCTTGAATCTACAATTACAGAAAGAATTTGATAGAATTCAGCACTCTTTATGTCTTCTAATAACTTTATTTGCTCAGTAGAGAGATTTGATTTATAACACAAGATGAATCTTGTAATATCTTCTTGAATTACCTCGAAGTCACTTTTGAATGTTTCGCATAATTTATTCTGGCCTGTCTTATATATAGGGAGTGAATTAGTTCGGTTCCAATCAGCTGATTCTAGCAGTGCTTGGCAAGCAGCAATGTTTTTTATATCAAGATCTGTGGAATCACTCTCTTGATAAAAACCAACTAACATGTTATTAAGCATCACTCCGATATTTTCAATTTTAGTATTGATGACAGGCTGTAATTTGTTATGTTCAATATATTTAGGCAATGCGATTGTTAGAAAATAGACTAACGCACCTGTTATATAACTATAAGATAGATTAATAAATACTTGATTTATCTGATCAGAGTTATCAGATGAACCAATTGTCCAAAACCAACCAAATCCAATCTGTCCAATTGCATATAAGCATATGACAGAGAGCAAAAGTAAGATGAAGTTGATCCGTTTCATATTCTCCAGTGATTAAAATCCAATATAATTATCTCCACCCCTTCGGCAGACATACATTCTTGAGTTCTCTTGCCTCAGCGAACAATGGATATATCTCCCTGTCCTTGAAACCGGCAATGCCACATCCTACACGTGTGACATAGAAGAACAATTCCGGGTGATCTGCTGCATACCTGATGAACTCATCGACATACGGCTTGATGTCCTCGACTCCTCCGTGCATAGTTGGTATGGCGTAACTCTGGCCACGATGACCTACGCCGCATCCCATAGCCGCTCCAAATTTCTTGAATGCCGTATATGCTGCTCCGCCTCCGTGCATTCCTTCCAGATTCGATCCGAAAACAAACACTTCATCTGCCTTCAGTTCTGAAATCATATCCGGTGTATGTTCCGGCCTTTCTATGCCATTATATTCTATGCTTTTCATAGGTGTTCTGAATTTCTACAAAATTACAAAACTTTAATCGGCTAGACAAGACATACATTCTTTCAGGAGGTGGAACTTATTTACGGGAAAGGTATATCATCATCTTGACATCTGCAAACCGGAGCCTCCGGAAAATCCTTACGGATTTTGTTTGCATATGTCAATCTGACGATATCAAGTCAATATGCCGTAAATAAGTTTCACCTCTAAAAAATGTAGTATGAATAAAGAATCATTCAGAAAATTAGGAATCATCCTCAATGAGAACATTCCCACTCACGAACTCCTTGCAGAAGACTTCAACGGAGAGTATTACGGCTTTACAAAACGCCAGTCAGAAAAGATCAGAGCCTTGAGAGACATTGTCACAGAGTACAACAGGACCCTTTTTACGACAGGTCATCTGCAGATAAGCGATCCCGAAACGGTTGCTGAAGTGTTCAGACCGGTTTACCAAGGACTCAAGCACGAAGAGTGCTGGGTATTGTTTCTGAACAGAGCCAACAGGATAATCAAGAAGGAAATGCTGTTCAAAGGTGGTACTGACAGCACAGTCTTCGATGTCAAGACAATAGTCAGAAAGGCTCTGGTATATTCGGCATCGGCCGTAATCATCTCTCACAATCATCCGTCGGGTTCTGCAAATCCAAGCACTGCGGATATCAAACAGACAGAAGCCCTGCACAAGGCTCTGAAATATATGGATATCCACCTTCTCGATCACGTTATTATAGCAGAAGACTCCTTCTACTCTGTAACTGATCAGTACCTGTACAAATTTAGTTGATATGCAGATTATACACATAGTCTGAAGCATCGGATGCGGACTGCATCTGATGTCTCCTGTTGCATTACGGATAGTCAAGTCGCCATCAGAGATGACGACATCACTATCCTGGCTGTCACAGTGAGACGGCGGACCAAATTCTTTGGCCCGCCGACTCACTCGCAGAATTCATCCACGAACTTCTTTGCATCTGGATACTTCTTGTAATACACCTTCAGCATCTCCAGAATCGTATCGGTAATCCTCGGACTATCCGCAATATGTTCTTTGATCATCCATATATTAAGCGACTTGAGCACCAGATGCAAGTCTCTTGATAGACTGATATTTCTCCTTGCTGCCTGTCCCTGTCTGCTATGGCAGTTTGGCTTTGGCTCGAACTCTCTAACATTAGAGTGAGTTAAGTCTTTCTTTTTTTTCAATGATTCACGAAAATCTTCCAATTGTCCCATATCTGTAAATGTATGTTTATGCGTGAATAAGTATGCGTGTTTGCGTGCGAATGTGCATAAACTCGTATGTGTTCGCATGTTTGTGTTTATGTGTATTTATGTATGTGCGTGTTTGCGTTTCAATGTTTTCGTTTGTTTACACATTTACGTGTTAATGCGTATGCGTGTTCTGCAAAATTATTTTCGCTCTTTTGACCAGCCAAATTTTACCGCTTTTCCCATTGGAAATACCTCAAAAATTTGTCATTCTTTCATCTCGTTCCTAAGTTTGCCTAAAGGTTTCCTGTGGGCGGACTCGTCTGATACGTTAGTCCAGACTGCAAGATGTGTGTTCGTGTCACGAACACGGGCTTCACAGAAGCCATCTTGCCACCTGCGGTGGGGCATAGGCTCCGCAGTCGCCTATGTCTTCAGCAGTCCGGTCAAGTGTTCTGGTATGGTTTCGTCAGGGAGATCATTTGTGACACAAAGTGTAGAGGAGATTGATAAGTGAGAGAGGTAAGAAAGCACTATGTAAATGTGAGGTTTTCTGAATCAGAGTATGAAAATCTTGCAACCCTGATGAGACTTGCAGGGTATCGTAACAGGTCTAAATTCATTCGGGAAAGTCTGTTGTCAACGAAGTGCAGACGTAGAAATCTATCCCGGAACGAGGCTAATCTATCAAAGCAGATCGAACTTCTTCGTGCGGAGATCAGGCGTGTAGGCGTGAACTATAATCAGCGTGTGAAGACATTGAATACCCTTGCCAAGTTCAGAGACCGGCAGGGTCGTATGATTGTATCAGCCACCGATATTGAACACGATATGACCGATATGAAGCGTATGATGGATGCTATGGTCTCGAAGGTCAGCCTGATCGAGAAAGAGGTTACAGACTTTATCAGGTTGAACAGTGATGATGAGAGTTCTTCCGGTGATTCTTCCGGCGAAATCTTTGAAAGTGAAGATGATGACGATGGCTGATTGTGGGCTCTTATGGTGGTGAAGATAAATGCTCCTGTGGCTCATTGCAGTATCAGCATAAGGTATAATGAGTCAAAGGTGGAGGCAGGGGAGGCGAGTGTCCTGTTTACGATGAATATCCCTGATCCGAGCAATCCGATGGCTACTTTCGAGGAGTATGAGAGGGGCAGTCTTCGTTGCGAGAAGATGAGTTTTCACGCTTCCATCGATCCGTCTGTTGATGACAAGATGTCCGATAAGGATATTGAGGAGTTTGCGAAGAAACTGATGGAGAAGTTAGGCTATGGCGACCAGCCTTATATCGTTTACAAGCATTCGGATATTGACCGTGTGCATTATCACATAGTCTCGGTGCGTGTGGACAAGGAAGGCCGGAAGATAAATGACTCCAATGAGCGGAAGCGGTGTCATCAGATATTGAAGGACCTTGCAGCCGAGTTCGGTTATAAGGTCGGAAAAGGGCAGAAGAAGGATAGCCGTGCGGAGGAGTTCGGTGTGTACAAGGGCTTTACTCCGAAGGCTGGAAACTACTCCCGTCAGATCGAGATGCTTGTCTCTCACGCAATGAGGTATCATTTCTCGACGGAACCGCAGTTCCGGATGCTTATGAATACGCTGAATGTGGACTTCGACTACAAGAAACGCGGAGGAAAGGAGTATCTCGTATTCTATGGCCTTGATCCGAAGAGCGGAAGGCGTTGTACCGGGGGCATATCCGGAAAGAAACTGGCAGTGCCGTCGGTGGAGGAAATACGCAAGCATACGCAGGATTGCAAGGGGGAAGCGTTGAAGAAGGAAAAGGCGCGTGTGGGAAGTATCGTAAGGTCGCTTTTGCCTCACTCTTTGAGTGAGGAACATTTTCGCCGTATGTTGGAGAAGACCTGTATCTCAGTGCATTTTTCAAAGACGGAGGATGGCAGGATCTTCGGTGCAACTTTCATCGACCATACGGCGAAATGTTGTCTCAAGGCGAGCGAACTGCATAAAATAACGGCAGCGATGTTCGAGGAGCAGAGGCTCGCGCACTGGCCCGGAGATGAAAAGGAAAAGGCGGATGCCTTTTCGACTTTAGGTACTGCGGCTGACGCCGTCGATCTGGCGATGAAGATGTTGAATGAGGATTCAATGAATCAGAATGAGGATGAGGAGATGATGAGGCGTGGCAGGAGGCGGCGCTGATGATGTTTGATTTGAGGAGAGAGATTTATGGAGGCGAGTACGAAGCCGATGTTTTCGGCGTTTTTGATGTTGTCAGGGGCTTTGTGCCTGTTGGTTGTGTATTATTATGCTTATCTGTTCTGGTGCAGGATAGGGATGAGCGGTGGTTTTACTGATACGTTGATGGTGGAGCTGTATCGTTCCGGGCTGATGGGTATGCAGTGGGCTGTGAGGGCTATGTGTCTTTTCTTCTGCCTGCTTTCGTTTGTGGTGCGCAGCGGTCAGTCGAAGGATTCTACCTGGGTGGATATTCTCGTGCCGTTGTGTTCGGGTGGTGTTTTGTTTATGGTGTCCCAGTGGTTCGGTAATGGGCTGTTCTTTGTCTTGTGTACGCTTGTGGGATATGTCCTGTTCACAATCGGGGCTGTGCTACTTGGCAGGAAGTATCGTTGTTTCGATGCCAATCTTATGGAGTACTGGGATACGTTTCCGCAGTGTGAGGAACTCATCGAGAACCGCTATAGTGTGAACATTCCCATCAAGTACCAGTATGATGGAAAACTTCACGACGGGTACTGCAATGTGGTGTCTCCGGAGAGGGCAGTGATGATATTAGGTATTCCCGGTAGCGGTAAGTCGGCTGCGATTTATGGTCATTTCATCCGACAGATGCTTCAGAAGGGATATGCAATGTTCGTGTATGATTACAAGTATCCTGACTTGACCTGTAAGGTGTTTAATGAACTGCTGGATCATTATGACTGTTTCGATAAGAAGCCAAAGTTTTATGCCGTGAACTTTGATGATCCTGTTCATTCCCACCGCTTCAATCCGATACATCCGAAGTATCTGAAGGATCCTATCGACTCGACTGAGATTGCAGAGGTGATTATGTTGAATGTGAACCGGGGTGGGGAGGAAGATGAGGACTTCTTCTCGATGTCTGCCAAGTGTTACCTGGATCTCCTGATATGGTTCCTGCGTATCTATGAGGATGGGAAGTACTGTACTTTCCCACATCTTATAGAACTCCTAGGACAGGATTACAGGGATGTGTTCGCTGTGCTGAAGAAGTTTGATGAACTGGAGGTGAAGCGTAATACTTTTGCAGATGCTATCAAGGACAAGGCTTTCGAGCAGCTGCAGGGACAGATTGCCTCTGCCCGTGTTCCTTTGAACAGGTTTGCTTCAAAGACTCTTTACTGGACTCTTTCAGGGGATGATTTCTCTCTTGAGATAAATGATCCTGACAACCCTAAAATCATCTGCGTGGGTAATAATCCGCAGAGACAGTCTGTGTATGGAACTACCTTGGCAATGCTGATGACCCAACTGTTCAAGGTTATAAACCGTCCCGGCAAACGGCATTGTGCTGTTCTGATCGATGAGTTGCCGACTGTCTATCTCAAGGGCCTGGGGCATCTTATAAATACAGCCCGTTCAAATATGGTGGCCACAGTTCTGGGCGCTCAGGACAAGTCGCAACTGGTGAGGGATTATGATCACAAGGAGTCTGATGTGATATTCAACACCGTGGGAAATATGATTGCCGGAGCAGTCAAAGGAACGACTGCCGAGATGCTTTCCAAGTCTTTCGGTAAGGAAGAACGTGAGATGAGGTCGTTCCAGGAGTCAGATTCAAGCGATCACGTTACATACTCATACCAACTTCGTGATGTGCTGCCAGCCCACAAGATCGAGGCGCTTTCGCAAGGATGTTTCTGCGGATATGTGGCAGATACATTCAAGCAGCGAGTCAATCCTAAAGTCTTTTGCGGAGAGGTGCAGTTGCCTCCTCCGGCTAGACATGATATGGATATTCCGAAGATACTGGATATCGGAGGTCGAGATATAGAAGATGAGATGGAAAAGAACTACCAGCGTATAAAGATCGAAATCTACAACCTTATTCAGATGGAACTGAACAAACCCGCAGAAGGTGTTATGGATTAGTTGCTGGATTATTTGACCTTTCTGGATTTCTTTTTCTTCGTGAAGGTCCAGGTGAACTCGTAGCCAAGAGCCTCGGCCATCTTTTCCATATCTGATAGCTTACAGTCATCGTTTATGAACCTGAGACTCATGTTCTGCTTGCTGCATTTACAGGCTTGGGCAAGTTGTGCATATGAAACATTCTCCTCGAAAAGGACACGCCTTACCGGTTGAAGCCTCTTTTTACTGGTCATTTCAGCGATATTTACGCTACTGTTGATCTCTGTATTCATCGTAAAAACCTGTAATATTTGCTGTTTAATGTAGTTGCTCTTTTCTTTGCTTGGTCAATTCCTATTTGACTTTGACAAGTTTTACTTGACAAATGTAGTGAAAATAGTTTGATAAAGTACAATAGAGTTCAATAAAGTTTGAAATATGTTTGAGAACCCCTTATTTAACTTTCCTATTGAGAGTGTGCTTGAAGCTTTGGGATGCAAGAAAGGCGGCAAGGATATGTACTTTTCTCCATTCAGGGAAGAGAAAACGGCATCTTTACATGTGGATCGAGTTAAGAATGTCTGGTATGACCATGGTGCAAGTGTTGGCGGGACCAACGTGCAACTTGTTATGCTTGCGAAGAATTGCAGTGTGAAGGAGGCATACAGGTTTATAGCAGGACTTGACCCTACTTTGGTCCCTCCCGAAGCTGCAAAGACATCCTGTACGACCGGGTCAAATGTGATTCGTGCAGTCAGGGATATACAGAGTGACTATCTTCTGAACTATTTCGAATCGAGGAAGATACCGGAAGAGCTTGCAAAAAAATACTGCAAGGAAATCATAATAAGGAACCAGCAAAGGCATCAGACATTCACTCTGATAGGCTTTGAGAACAATGCCGGAGGCTATGCCCTCAAATCGCCCTCAGGCTACAAGTCATCAACCGCAGCGGGTATCACTACGTTAAATAATAAAGGAGTACGAACAGATATTCCGTCAGCCCAGTCAGTTCTGGTCTTTGAAGGCTTCTTTGACTTCCTGTCCTGGCAGGTGATGCAGTCATCCTTGTGCCCCTCCTGTGATGTCGTTGTTCTGAACTCTGTAAGCAATCTGAACAGAGCTTCAGACTATCTCAGACTGCACGACAAGATCATCTGTTTCCTCGACAATGATATGGCCGGACAAAAGGCGTTTGCTTCTATTAAAGCCATGCTCCCCGGCAAGCAGATTACCGATATGTCACACCTCTATCAGAAGCATAAAGACCTCAGCGAAATGCTTCAGGAATCAAGAGGATTTTCATCAAAATTATCACTGAAATTGTAGCCCCTTTTTCTCAAAGGTTCGTCTCCCCGGAGGAGATGATTCTGGCTCTTTCCAAATTCTGCAAAAGTTCATTAAAGTTCGATAGAGTTCGATAGAATTTTTTGCAATTTTCCCCGAAAAGGGCTACATTTGTAAACCCTTACAGAATGTATCAAGTTCTTATCAAGATTATGTGCACTGCCTTCTTTCGTACTCTATCGTACTGAAACTCAAGGACATGATCATATAATTGACTAATTTTGTACTGTATCGAACTCTATCGAACTGAAAACTTTAATCAGTCCTGACTGTTGGGTTTTCTGTTGTGAGGCTTTTAACGGTGTTTGATTATCAGTACATTACATAATAGACTATTCCCCCTGGGGGAGCACGAAAGGAGTTCAGAAATGAACTCCTTTTTCTGTTATATGC
>JAGKTT010000108.1 GCA_021153285.1 Bacteroidia bacterium | reverse complement strand
TGTCCAGAACTTTCTTGCCTTGAACAGCAGATAGCGACTTCTGATGAGCAATTGTTTCTCAGTATCTCCGTTAGAGAATATCTCAGGCTTGAAGTCTTCGCCTTTGGCCTTGGCTTCTTTCTTCATTGCATTCTCCCGATCCATAGCATCCCATCTGAACTTGATCCTCAGTTCCTGGACTGCATCCAAGGCCAGTTTCTGCACATGGAACCTGTCTATGACCTTGGTGGCTTTAGGGAATGCCATGATGGCAATCGTCTTCATTGAAGAGGATAGATCAAGTGTAATCTCTTCTACCTTCTCTCGTAACTCCTTGTCTATCTTCCATAAAGCAGTATACACGGTCTCGGATTTTGTACCTGCAACGATAGCTACTATGGCTCCTTTGCGACCGTGAGCATCCTTATTTGTGACAATCGTATAGAGTTCACCATCACTGAGACTTGTCTCATCTATACTCAGATGAGGGCCGACATTTTCAGGGAATACAAGGTACTCTTCAGCATGGGAACCGTCTTCCTCCTCCCATTCTCTATAGTCACTCAGATGCTCTTTGTACTGTCGTTCAAGCTGATGACCGTCAATATAATAGAACTTCTCAAGCGAACAGGCGGATATCGGGTACGTATCCAAAGCACTCTTTTAAAAAAGCGGCAAACTCAACCGAGTGCCGTGTGCCTTCTGTGGTAAGGCTATAGGTATTACTTACGCTCTTGCCTGTCAGTTCGTCTACCCATCTGCGACGTCTGAGTACAAGCGTCACCTTCTTGTCACGCAAGGGGAAATCATGAACCTTTGACGCTTCAAAAAAGCCATTAGGACGATATGTATGACCTTCTTCACCGCAACGGAAGTCATCAAGCTCGTCAAAGTAGAACACCAACTCTCCGCTCTCAAGAAAGCATTCCAAGCATCAATCGATGCAATCAACTTCAGCGAACGGGATATCAACGCCCTATTGAAGGCACTTCTGTGCGGCAACAGAGCCGACCTCCCAGGTAGAATCACAGAAGCATTCAGAATCTCAGGAGCATCGCACATCCTCGCCTTATCTGGACTCCACCTCGGAATCATATATATGATTGTGGGGAAAACGACTTCAATCATAGGAAGTTCTCCGGCTGCAAAATTCGTCCGTTCAGCTGTTAATGTCGCCATCTGCACCATCTACACCTTGACTACAGGTGCATCGGCATCATTGACAAGGGCACTCCTATTCATAATCCTGAGAGAGGCAGGCATCACCTTAGGACGCCCCGTCTCCCTGAAGGACCTGCTTCGCAAATGTTTACTGATACATCTGGTCGTGACCCCCTCAGTAATACTCGACATAGGATTCCAACTTTCATATGCAGCTATGGCGGGAATTGCATGGATATACCCAACAATCAGAAAACTTTGGTCTGACGAGAGCGGAGGGCCGATGAAAAAGATTTGGGACAGCGCATCACTGGCAATCAGCTGCCAGTTCACTACGGCACCTTTAGCATTTCACTATTTCGGGACTTTTCCGACACATTTCCTGCTCACCAACCTCCTTACTCTACCGCTCACTGGGTTTCTGATCCCCATTGCCATCCTCACCATAGCACTCAACGCAGCAGGTCTCTGCCCGGCAATTCTGACAGAGATCTGCGAAAAGGCAGCATCCTGCCTCATATTTATCATTGAAACTATTTCCCAGATGTAACGAGAACAAATCCCTCGGAACACCAGGACTTCATCTCACCGTCTTCATCATAGATAAGACATGCCTCCAGTTCAGGCTTTGACGAAATGAATTCCTTAGAGTCTTCCAAGCCTATCACCATGCAATAGGTTGCATATGCATCAGCCATGGTTGCATCGGGTGCTATCACAGTAGCGCTCAATAGATTATGTTGCACGGGAAAGCCTGTACGCGGATCAATGGAGTGCGAATATTTTCTCCCGTCCCTAAGATAGAATTTCCTGTAGTTACCTGAGGTCACCACGCCATGAGGGCCATCCGGAACATGAAATATTTCCTGAAGATCTGCTCCTGGATTGTTATTACCGTCTACTGGCCTGTCGATTCCTATGGTCCATGGCTTTCCGGTAGGGTTAACACCATCGCAAAAAATTTCACCTATGTCCACCATCATATCCTTGACACCGATGGAATAGAGATAATCGGCAACTACATCACAACTATAGCCCTGGGCTATTGCGTTATAATTCAGCTTTGGAGCCGGGCCTGATATTCCAGTGGCAAGAAGATATTCCGGAACAAGTTTCCCATCTTCAGAAAGAGCCTCATCCATATTCCTTTTGAGTCTGTCCATTCCACATCCTGCAAGAGCCTCCTTGACTTTTTCGTCTGAAGGATGATTCTCAGAATTGAAACCAAAGCCCCACATATCGAACAAAGGAGCCGAAGCCGGATCGACACAGCCTTCTGTCACATCATATATTTCAAATGCCCTGGCATAAATGTCAAGGAAGAGACTGTCGGGAATGACAGCATCACCAGCATTGAATCTGCTGAGAATGGAATTTCTGTTGTATCCGGAAAGAGACCTGTCGATTGTCTTGAGCAGAGAATCAATTCTTACAGCTATTTCGTCAGGTCTGACATCTACTCCTTTGAGATTGGCTTTCACCGCATAGGTACCGCCTTGCGCATACCCCGAGAAAGTAACATACCGTTCCTTTTCAGCACAGGAAATGAAAAGAGAAAGAACCAGTAAAACTGACAAAACCCTGAAAATATTCTTATACATATGGCAGACAGGCAAAGTATTTGCACAAAGATAGCGGTTTTTCAAATTAAAATGCGCATATTTGCACGTTTGTATCACTAAAT
>JAGKTT010000061.1 GCA_021153285.1 Bacteroidia bacterium | reverse complement strand
GCTCATTGGTGCTGATTCCATACCCGTTGAGCGGCTGGAGTGCAGCCAGATGATGATTTTCCGCTCAACGGGTTAGCTTGGGCTATTTCAGGCTCGAGCGCTTGATACAGGTAATTCTCACCGTCTTACAGCTAGGCTTTACTGAAACCTTCGAACACATTGACCCTCTCCTCACTCTCTAGATTGTGCTTCTCTGTGTTTCAAGGTGCGCCGATGAAGGCCTTGGAACACAGAAATCACCAACTCGTCTTCTATATTGAAATTCTCTGTGTTCCAAGGTTTCAAAGCGGCTCAAATTAAGCTACATAGCGACGTGTCTGGGTCTTGCCGGTGATTACCTTTATATTATATGTGCAAAAGGTAGAACTTATTTAGCGAAACACATACTTTTGCAGGTGATCCCTAAAGTTTCCTAATAACAAAACGCACTCACGAAAGAATCGTAAGTGCTTGATTTTCAAGTAGCGGAATGTATCTGCGCTCTTTCTGTGTTGCTTGGTATGCTTGTGAAAAACTTGGATATGTTCTTCATACAGACTATCCTTGATCAGATTGCAGCACCGCCAATTAAAGGCTCGCTGGTGTTCCCAGGCATATATGGTGATGCACAAACACCAATCGAAAAGAGGAAGCGCGTCGCTATGGAAGACCAGAACATCAAGAAACGTGTCCGCCGTCTTGTAAAGAGTATGGGCCACTCTGTAGACAGCAATATCACTAACCGATATATTGATGCTTTTCCTCTTGCCCAGCAGATGGAGTTCAATTCCAGACTCCTGAAGTTGAAATCCTAAAATCTTGGGGAAATCCGGGAAAATGCTTTAAAAAATCTTGGGGGAATCGGGGATTTGGGTAAATAAAATCTCGGGGGAATCGGGAAATGTTTTTGTTATTTGTTGATTATCTGTAATTTATCATTATATTTGCTGGCAAATATGAGCGATATGGAAAAAAGAGTATTTAGACGTAAGATTTATAATGCCATCGGAGAGTGGAAACGTAAGAGCAATGGCCAGACTGCGCTTCTGATTGAAGGCGCTCGTCGTATTGGTAAATCTACTATAGTTGAAAAGTTTGCGCAGGAAGAATATCGCTCATATATCCTGATTGACTTTAACAAGGCAAGTCAGGAGGTGAAGTCTTTGTTCAATGACTTGATGGACCTGGACTTCATCTTCCTTCGTTTGCAGCAGATCTATTCTAAGATTCTTTATGACAGGCAGTCTGTAATCATATTTGATGAAGTGCAGACTTGCCCTAAGGCGAGACAGGCGATCAAGTATCTGGTTCAAGACGGAAGATATGACTATATCGAGACAGGGTCTTTGATAAGTATCAAGAAGAATACGGAGGGCATAACAATTCCGAGCGAAGAAGATCGTATTCAGATGTACCCTATGGACTACGAGGAGTTCAGGTGGGCTTTGGGAGATACTGCGACCTTCCCTTTATTGCAGATATTTTGGGATAAGAAGATGCCTTTGGGTGCAGCCCATAGAGAGGCTCAGAAGAATCTGAGGCTTTATATGCTTGTCGGAGGAATGCCACAGGCAGTAAACGCCTATCTTGATACCAATAACTTGCAGGCGGTGGATGAGGCAAAGAGGAGAATCATAAGGCTATATGAGGAAGATTTCATCAAAATAGATCCAACCGAGAGAGTCTCCAAACTGTTTATGTCAATACCGTCTATCTTAGCTCGTAATGTTTCTCGTTATGTTCCGTCATCTGTAATAGGCGAGGTGGAAGAAAATAAGGAGATGGAACTTCTGAAGAGTCTGGAAGATAGCAAGACCGTAAATATGTCTCATCATACTGATGATCCGAATGTCGGTCTGCCTACAACAGCCAATTATGATAAGTTCAAACTTTATGTGGGCGATACAGGTCTTTTCATCACTCTTGCTTTCTGGGATAAGGACTTTACCGAGAACGTCATATATGACAAGTTGCTGACAGATAAGCTTCCGGTGAATTTGGGCTATGTGTATGAGAATCTCGTGGCTCAGATGTTGGTGGCATCTGGTAACAGGCTCTTCTATCATACGTGGCCAAAGGATGAAAAGCATTATTACGAAGTGGATTTTCTCCTTTCAAGAGGAGCGAAACTCTGCCCGGTTGAAGTCAAGTCATCAGGATATAAGGCTCATACATCTTTGGATGCATTTAGTGCGAAGTACTCCAGCCGAATAAAGGATAGATATCTGATCTATACTAAGGACTTTGTCCGCGAAGAGGAAACCCTCTATGTTCCTGCCTATATGACGCCTCTCTTGTAAAAAGGTCTTAAGTGTTATGTCACTAAAGATGTCATAAAAGATGTCACAAAGGATGTCATAAAGGATTGGTTTGACTCATAGTGAAAGAGTTGCGTTAATTCTAGTACTTGTTGTAATTTTGTCCCAAGTCTTGTCCCAAGTCTGATATTTCATAAGTTTTCAGACTGAAAATTCGTAAACTCGGCAAAATACTCGTAAAATTTTGCGCTTCCAAAACAACCTGTTTAATTTGCCATATCAGTTCTCGGATTGATATGGCTTTTATTATGTGAAATTTATTGAAATCAGTGATTATGAGAAGGCAGGAATGTGGAAGCAATGCGATGGTGACAGTGCAGATGACAGTGGAGGAATACCTTGAAATGAAGTCGAGGCAGACCTGACATTGGAACTGGCGAACGAGAATATGCAGCGTGTAACTTACAGGATGTTAAGTGATTAAGGCGGCTTGAAATTTCCGGTAAATATATTTCCTCCTTTGTTGAAAAGGACCATATCTGAAACCAACAGTGCTTACAGCTTTCCTGTCTCATATATCGTTTTTTTGCTGACCTTATCAACTGCAATAGGAAATTCCTGTTGTCTCAGAGTGAACAGGACAAGAGTCTAACGTGGCATCATTTATCTACATCAGGTGGGTGAGTCCGGATCAGTCAATAGTCATCCGTTGCGATTCGCTTTAGGACCGATAATAGAACGGGATATCAAGGTGCGGCAGGAGTACTCCGAGAAGTACAGGCAATACCAGGGCGAAGTGCGTTCTGGAGGCTCTCCTGTGAAACCAAATCAAAAAGCCTCCACCGAGGCGGAGGCATAGGAATTTTATCCTTCGGCATATAGCCTTATTGTGGTAAGATGTAGAACTTACAATGACAAATATAACAAATTTTATTGGGCCTCAAATACTTTTACCTAAATTTACGGAAAATCTGTTGATATGGAGAAAGTTCTAGGTTTGGATTTGGGTACCAATTCCATCGGCTGGGCGATAGTTCAGCACAATGATGATTTGTCATACACATTATTGGATAAGGGAGTCAATATCTTTCAAGATGGAGTCGCCCATGACAAGAGTGGTGAAAAACCAATGGTTACTGAGAGGACAGCTGCCAGATCCTCAAGAAGACATTATTTTCGTAGACGTCTTCGTAAAATTGAACTCTTGCGGGTCTTGGTCAAATCAGGCTTGTGTCCATATCTTTCAGATGAGGATTTATTGGAATGGAAGAATCATAAGATATATCCTTTGAAAGAGGACTTTCTGGATTGGCAAAGGACTGACGATGGTTCAAATAAGAACCCTTACCATAATAGGTATATCTGTCTGACTCAAAAACTAGATATATCTGTTATGTCTGATAGATATATACTTGGTCGTGCTCTCTATCATATTGTTCAGAGGAGAGGTTTTCTTAGTAATAGAAAAGAAACGACAAAAGATACTGATGGTAAAGTCAAGGATAGTATAAAGTCTCTTACTAAAGCAATGCAAGATAGCGGTTGTGCTTATTTGGGAGAATATTTCTATAAGTTATATGAGGAAGGAGGCAAAATACGTAAGAATTATACAGACCGATTGGAGCATTATAAAAAGGAGTTCGTTGCTATATGTGAAAGACAGAACCTTGATATCGAGTTGAGGAAGGCGTTGGAGAATGCTATTTTTTATCAGCGCCCGCTTAAGTCCCAAAAAGGACAGGTAGGACATTGCACATTTGAAAAGAATAAAACCCGCTGCCCGATTTCTCACCCTCGTTATGAGGAGTTCCGGATGTGGTGTTTTATAAATAATATCAAGGTCAAGACTTGGAAGGATGATGATTATAGATCACTTAACTCGAATGAAGTAGAACAGATAATTCCGCTGTTTTTTAGGAAAACAAAGAACCAATTTGACTTTGAGGATATAGCAAAGAAAATCGCCGGAAAAGGAAATTATTGCGACAAGACGGATAAATCAGAAAAGCCATATAGGTTTAATTATAAGATGTTTACCTCTGTATCAGGCTGTCCTGTGTCCGCAGGATTGAGAAGTATATACGGAGAAGATTGGCTGAATCAGATATGTGGCGTGTATTCTTTGGGAGAAGGAAAGACTCCAGATCAGATTCTGAATGATATCTGGCATGTGTTGTTTTCTTTTGATGATGAAGAAAAACTCAAAGAGTGGGCTAAGGTAAAACTTCAGATGTCATCAGAAGAAGCAGATGCCTTCGAAAAGATATCGGTACCTCAAGGATATGCATCGTTAAGTCTGAATGCAATCAATAAGATTCTTCCTTATCTGCGTAAAGGATATAGATATGATGAGGCTGTGATCATGGCAAATCTTCCGGCTGTTATGGGCTGTGATGCTGAACGTTTGCCAGATGAAGTGGCAGAAAACGTTGCTATCATAATGGAAGATAATATATCCAATCCTTTAGAGAAGAAAAAGAGTATTCATCAAAGTGTGACAGAATATCTTAGGGATTGCCATAACGTGGATTGCAAGCGTATAGAGAAATTATATCATCCTTCAATGATAGATACCTATCAGGCTGCGTTACCGGTTGACGGCATATATAAGTTAGGCTCTCCGAGGACATCTTCCGTCAGAAATCCAATGGCTATGCGTGCGCTTTTCAGATTAAGGAACCTGCTTAATGAGTTGCTCCGTGATGGCAAGATTGACTCTGATACATTGGTGCGTATAGAATTTTCGCGTTGGTTGAACGACTCGAATATACGAAAGGCTATTGAGACATATCAGAGGGAGATGAAAAGAATACATGATGACTATTCTGCCAAGATAAAGGAACAGATGGGCGATGATTACGTCCCTTCAGACGATGAAGTATTGAAATATCAGTTATGGGAGGAGCAGAAGCATAAATGTCCGTATACAAATCAGGAAATAGGCTTATCTGATTTCTTAGGCCCTGACCCTAAATATGATATAGAACATACTGTGCCTCGCTCTCGTGGTGGAGATAATTCTCAAATGAACAAGACTTTATGTGAGAGTCGTTTCAATCGTGACATCAAGAAAGATTCCCTTCCATCCGAATTGACGAACCATTCTGAGATTATGGCAATTGTGGATGGTTTCGGCTGGCAGGAAGAGATTGATTCTTTGAGGAAAAGGCTTGAAAGGACTCGAGGTTATTCCGCAACGAAAGAAGAAAAAGACAGGAAGATTCAGGACCGCCATTACCTTAAAATGAAACTTGACTATCTGGAAGGCAAACTGAAACGATTTGCGATGACCGAAGTTCCTGAAGGCTTTTCTAATCGTCAGGGAGTTGATATCGGAATAATAGGTAGGTATGCCAGGATGTATCTTCAGACAGTATTCAAGAGGGTGTCCACTGTCAAGGGTGCCACGACAGCGGCGTTCCGTAAGATGTGGGGACTGCAGGATTATTATTCTAAGAAGGAACGCGTCAGTCATGCCCATCATTGTGTTGATGCTATAACCATAGCTTGCATAGGAAGGAATGAGTATGATCGTTGGGCTCAGTACATGAGGGATGAAGAACGTTACCGCTTATCAGCAGCAGACCGTCCTCATTTCCCTAAGCCATGGGAGACATTTACTGAAGATGTTTTATCGGTGTCTGACTCTATTCTGGTGCCTCACTACACTCCGTCCAACCTGTCAAAACATACAAAAAAGAGGTTGAGGGTTCGCGGAAAACTCCAATATGGTCCTAATGGAGAAAAGTTATATGTTCAAGGTGATACGGCAAGGTGTTCTTTGCATGAGCAGACATTCTATGGAGCAATAAAGAGGGATGACGAGATAAAGTATGTTGTCCGAAAGTCGTTGGATTCGCTGAAACTTGCTGATGTCGAAAATATTGTTGATGATGTAGTGCGTGAGAAGGTAAAGACTGCTATAGCAGAAAAAGGATTCAAGAAAGCAGTGTCTGACACGATATGGATGAATGAGGAATTGCAGATTCCGATAAAGAAGGTAAGGATATTCACAGGTGTGAAAAATCCGATAAGGCTTAAGGCACATAGAGATAAGTCCGTTCATAAGCATAAGAGATGTCTGCATGTAAAGAATGATGGTAACTATTGTATGGCAATTTATGAAGGTAACAACGATAGAGGAAAGATAATCCGGTCATACAAACTGGTCAATAACCTCGATGCCGTCAATTATTTCAATGGCAAGACAGGCCTTGATAATATTGTACCTTATTCTGATGATAAGGACTTGCCATTGAAGTGTATATTGAAGACAGGTACCATGGTGTTGTTCTATGAGAAATCGCCGAAGGAGTTGTATGAGTGTGGGGTAGAGGAGTTGTCGAAGAGGCTTTATAAGGTTATAGTAATGAATAAAGATGGACGTGTAGCCTTTAAATATCATTTAGAAGCACGAAATGATGAAAAAATAAAAGAAGATTTTTGGAAAGAATTTAAGAGTGAGCCACCGAAGTTATTAACAAAAGGATATTCCTCTATTAATTTTGTTGAGCCGTATCCTAAATTGTTGCTAAGTAAGGATAACTTCAATATGATGGTAGAAGGTTATCACTTTAATATTACATCGGCAGGTAAAATAATTTTTAAAAATGTTCTATGGTAAAACGAACATTGTCATTCTCCAAACCTTGCAGTTTAAGCCTTAAGAACTGCCAGATGGTAATCAAGATGAAGGATGATCCTGATTTCATCAGGACAGTTCCGCTTGAGGATATCGGGTTCGTCTTGCTTGATAATCAGCAGATAAGCATTACTATGCCATTGCTTAATGCTTTGGCAGACAATAATGCCGCGGTGATTGTTTGTACCGATAAGATGATGCCGAATGCTATGTTTCTCAATCTTGATTCAAATTCTGTCCAAGGCGAAAGATATCGCGATCAGATAAATGCATCAGAGCCTTTGAAAAAGAATTTATGGAAGCAGACGGTTGAGGCTAAAATCCGGAACCAGGCAGCTTTGTTGGATAAATTGGATAAGGATGGCAGCCAGTTGAAACCTTATTGGCAAAATGTAAAGAGTGGTGATGCCGATAATAGGGAAGGAGTTGCTGCAAAATTTTATTGGGATGCTCTTTTCGGTGATGATTTTATGAGATTTCGTACCGGAGCATCTCCCAATGAAATGTTGAATTATGGTTATACGGTTTTGAGAGCCGCAGTTGCTCGCTCATTGATGGGGTCAGGATTGTTTCCAGCCTTCGGTATATATCATAGAAACCGATATAATTCATTCCCGTTGGCGGACGATATAATGGAACCATATCGACCTTTTGTCGATGAGATAGTCTTTGACCTGTATGCTAATGGTGAGACTGAATTAAATAAGGATGTTAAAGCGGAGATACTGAGGTTGCTGTATGTCGATACCGTGTTTGATAAGGTGACAAGACCATTAGACTTGGGCTTGTCAGTAACGACTTCTTCTTTGGCTAAGTGTTTTAGTGGAGAACAGAAGAAAATAATGTATCCTTTATTGGTTTAGATATGTCATTCAACCGTATAAATGCTTATCATGTTATGTGGCTCTTTGTGTTCTTTGATCTGCCGGTTTTGACGAAACCGCAGCGAAAGCAGGCGACGCGGTTTCGTAAAGCGTTAGAAAAAGACGGGTTTTCAATGATGCAGTTTTCTGTATATGTCAGACACTGCCCGTCAAAAGAGAATATGGAGGTCCATATCAAACGTGTTCGTTTGGCTTTGCCGGCAGCGGGCCAGATAAGTATTTTGGCGGTAACCGACAAACAATATAGTGAGATTCGAAACTACTTGGGAGCCGTGGAGAAAGCAAGACCGGAGATTCCTCAGCAATTGGAACTCTTTTAGTACTTTGAAATATTGCAAAAAAATAAAAATCACATCATTACTACTTCCTTGGCTGTGATTATAGCGGAATTTGTCGCATAATAACCGCATAAAGTATAGATAATCAATAAGAAAACCGACCAAGGTTGTGGTTTGATGTAGAAATAGAATGAATTACAACAATCTTCTTGATCACCGGACGAAGGGAGTAGTTGTGGTTTGATGTAGAAATAGAATGAATTACAACCTTGTCGACGAACCGTAATTGCCCGAAGTGTTGTGGTTTGATGTAGAAATAGAATGAATTACAACCTATGAGAAAGATTGCAGAGATTCGTAACGTTGTGGTTTGATGTAGAAATAGAATGAATTACAACGGATGCGCTGAAGGACCTCACGGCCATTGGTTGTGGTTTGATGTAGAAATAGAATGAATTACAACTCAGTGGTTTCCGTACCTCTTCCAGAGGCGTTGTGGTTTGATGTAGAAATAGAATGAATTACAACCAAACGAATACTTCCGTGCAATAGAATCAGTTGTGGTTTGATGTAGAAATAGAATGAATTACAACTCGTGTCATACTATTCCTCCTTTACTTTAAGTTGTGGTTTGATGTAGAAATAGAATGAATTACAACTGTGGTTTGATGTAGAAATAGAATGAATTACAACAATATTGCTATTCCAAAACAACTCCATATGTTGTGGTTTGATGTAGAAATAGAATGAATTACAACACGTTCACCTCACAGGAGTTAAGGATCTGAGTTGTGGTTTGATGTAGAATGATTATAATGCTAGAAGAATACAAGTTGTGACTTCTTATCTTGGAAATGGTAGGTACTTTGCTTAATTTCGCAGTATATCCGTGGCGGTAAGAAAAATGAATATGGAACAAAACAAAATCATATTATATCAGGACGACAACGAGATCACTCGTGTTGCAGTTAGATTTGCGGATGAAGATTTGTGGCTTACACAGAATCAGTTGGCGGAGATTTATGATACGACTCAGCAGAATATTGCTTTGCATATTGCGAATATTTACAAGGATGAGGAACTGTCGGAGGGAACTCACAAGAAATTCTTGTTAGTTCAGACTGAAGGTGAACGCCAGGTGAAACGTAATATTGAGCACTATAATCTCGATATGATCATAGCTCTCGGCTATCGTGTTCAGTCTCAGGTGGCTGTGCGTTTCCGCAGGTGGGCAACGCAAAGGCTCCACGAATATATCCAGAAGGGTTTTGCGATGGATGATGAGAGACTGAAGCAGGGTGGAAACCGGTATTTTCGTGAACTCTTGCAGCGTATCAGGGATATCCGCAGCAGCGAGCGAAACTTCTATCAGCAGGTAACGGATATATATGCGACAGCTGTCGACTATGATCCTCGCAGTGATATGACGAAGACATTCTTTGCAACTGTGCAGAATAAACTGCACTATGCCGTTCATAAGAATACGGTGGCTGAGGTCATATATAATCGTGTGGATAACGAAAAGCCGTTCGTGGGAATGACTAACTTCAAGGGTAACTATGTTACCAAGGACGATGTGAAGATTGCCAAGAATTATCTTTCAGAACTGGAGCTGCAGAGGCTTAATCTCCTCGTATCCGGATTCTTGGACTTTGCGGAGTTCCAGGCTTTGGAAATGAATCCGATAGAGAGATAAAGAAACTCAAAGAAAAGAATGCACCAAGCTCAACAACAGAGGGAATCAAAAGGTTTTAAAATGAAAATGTAATAATTTGGACGATACTCAACTGAAACTATCGGCTTTAAGCCAAGTGCCGAATCAGTAAACATCATTCAATAGCCGGCTTCTGGAACATAGTTTATGATGTGGTCAGGAAATTGATATAGGATTGAGCCTTTTAGTTGTCGTTCTGCTTGGTGCTCTTGTCTATTGTGTGCATTATGCAAGTACCAGCGAATTGTTCAAAAGGCGTCTCGGTGGACGCCTTTGCCATACCCAAAGGATTTAGCATAGGAATCATCCTGATAGTCACAGGTATCAAGATGCGCCTATAAGACTTGAGAGAATATTCTTGCAGCGGATTCCTTAGCCTTGTCCAGAAGTGGACGTTTATCCCATTCGAGCGGATCTATCAGTTCCGCATCCTTTTGGTCTTCGATAAATAGATTATGCTGCTGTCTCGCCAGATTTTCATCATACATAAAGGCATTGATCTCGAAGTCCTGTTCAAAACCTCTGAAGTCTAGGTTGGTAGAACCAATTGTCACAAGACTGTCATCAATGACCAGAGTCTTGGCGTGCATATAACCTTTCCTATACAGGTATATCCTTATACCGGCGTTCAATGCTTCTTTGATATATGAACGTGAAGCCAATGGCGGAAGCACACCCTTATCTCCACGATACGGGATCATTACCCTTACATCCACACCGCTGAGGGCTGCATTCTGGAGGACTTTCATAATAGGTTCAGGCGGTATGAAATACGGCGATTGCAGATATGCATAACTTCGTGCAGAGACGATGGCGGTCATATATGCCTGCATCATTGCATTCCATTTGTCCATCGGGCCACCTGTGACAATCTGCATAAGCGTGTTTCCACAAGGCGCATTGTATGGATACATTAAGCCAAGATCAGGTGTGTCTCCTTTTGTGAATTTCCAGTCCGTCAGGAACGAGGTCTGCAATTCGGAGACTGCAGGTCCCATAATTCTTATTTGAGTATCCCTCCAAATTCCCCATTTCAACCCTTCGGCATATCTCTGGGCGATGTTCATCCCTCCCATATATCCCACTTTTCCATCTATCACGACAACCTTGCGGTGGTTGCGGGAATTATAGTCTCGCGAAAGTATCGGCAGGAATATCTTTATGAATCCTCTTACCTGGAGACCGTGTTTCCTTAGTTTTTTGTAAAATCGTCTAGGAACCATAAGATTACCTGCATCGTCATATATCAGCCTGACCTGGACTCCTTCTTCCGCTTTCTTTATCAAGGCATCTGCAATCCGCCTTCCGACTTCATCATCTTCGAACTTGAAGAAAAGCATATTGATATGCTGACGGGCACTTCCTATATCTGCAATAAGTCTGTCAGACATTGTCTGAAAGTCTGTTATGATTTCCACATTGTTGCCACTCAAAGGATATGCCCGGTTCATTTTATGAAGCATACCAGCCAATGGCTTATACTGTGCAGGAATATCGGATGAAATATCCTCGCCCTGAATTATCTCAGTAATTCCTTTCAGACGGCTAAGATCGTCTTCCTTTATGAGCCTCCTGTGCCTGTTGTCCATTCCGAAAAGTATATATAGAAGAAGTCCGATTACTGGCATAAAAGCCAGGACCACACACCACGCAATGGTCTTCACCGGATTCCTGTTCTCGGAGATTATCACAAGGATAGTTCCAAGAATAATTGTCAGAACGAACACCTGTTTTAGAGCAAAATCCATCAGACAGTCTTTTTCTTTTTGAATATTACCAGATTATTTATTGCAAAGTTGATAATCCCCGTGAAGCACATCGCTACAAGATTGCATATGACGACATCCCAGCCGAAGAATCTTTCTATCAGCAGAAGCACTCCTAACCTGAACAGGAATACGACAGAACTCGATAGGTTGTATGCTCCATAAAGTCTGAAGAATCTCCGGACCGAGGCGTCCGACCGTTTTCTGGTCCTGTCTTTCCATACATAGAAGTAAGAAATCAGGTAATTGACAGTGACAGCACATTGGAACGAAATCAAGGGTGATATGATGTATTCTCCCCAATATCCTCTAGTAAAGATCAGGTCTGACAACAGCCAAAGCACAAGCGTATCGACTATTGAACCGACGGCGCTTGTGCCTGCAAACTTTGCGTATCTTACCAGAAACTTAATCATCCGTTATTCTCTTTCCGGCATAGGATCGATTTCAGCATAGCCCTTTATGTCATTACGGACAGTAGTCAGGTGCATAATAGCCAAAATGATGACTATAGCTATACCGATGTAGTCCAGAGCCTTGAAAGTGAATTCGCTGCCAAATAGTACGAAACTATGCGAGAATTCCCTCAAA
>JAGKTT010000015.1 GCA_021153285.1 Bacteroidia bacterium | reverse complement strand
TGCTGTAGCCTTAACCTGAGAGTCAACTTTCTCTACTGTAAGCCACTCTGCGCTTGAAGTAACTGTCCAGTCCACAGATGCCTCTACATCAAGGAGAACCTCACCACCTGCGTAATTGATCATCTCCAGTTCTGTTGTGATGAACTCGAGAGTCATTCCACCCTGACGAACGGTGAATGTCTCAGTTTCAGCACCTGCTGTCACAGTCACTGTAGTTGTTCTCTCAATTCCCGGGTTCGCTGCTGCTGTTGCTGTGATTGTCTCGATAGCGCCTGTTCCCACACCGCTGGTCTTGTCAAATGTCAACCAAGCGTCAGCTGAACGAACTTCCCAAGCGAGGTTTGTCTCGATTGTGAAAGGAAGCGAGCTCTCACCGCCTTCGAACTCCTCAGCGATAGGCTGAACATAGAATTTGCTCTTCATACCCTGAGTGATGTTGATTGTCCAGACTTTATCGATACCTTCACCCTTGAGTGTGAGAGTTGCTGTACGAGCCTCATAAGTATCGTTAGGAACAGCTGTAAGTGTAACGTCTGCCGAAAGGCTTGAAAGTGCACTTGAAGCAGGCTTTACACTAAGCCAATCTGCTGACTCATATCCTGTGATCTCCCAAGGTGTTGTTGAGCCGATGCTGAAAGTTGCCGGCTGTGGATTTGTACCTGAGAATGTGTAAGACTCGCGTACATCAGTACTCATTGCGATCTCAACCTCTGGCTGAGTCTCGATATATAGCTGCTGGCAAGCGCCGAAGAACAAAGCAGTTGTTGCAATTGCAAAACCCTTAAGGAATGATGTTGTTTTCATAACGTTATTGTTTTATAATTATTAATATTCTTTTTTGGTTTACCATCCGGTATTCTGTGGATTAAGATTTGGATTGCTGAAAAGTTCAGACTTAGGAATCGGATAAAGATTCATTCTATCTGCCCAAGTACGCTTCTCGACCATTGTACGGGTGTAATCAAGGCCTTTATCTGTCTTTACGATGCTCACTCCGTCCACCTGATTCTGTGTTGTTGCACCGATATTCCATCGGCGTACATCCCAGAAGCGGTGATCCTCGAATGCAAACTCGACTCTCCACTCGCGACGGACCGCCTCAACGAATGAATCATAGTCATTAGCAGTCGAAAGAGGCATCTGCGCATTCACGCGTACCTGGTTGAGAGCATCGAGAGCAGACATTGTAAGTTCTGAATCTGTAGCTGTCGGATTCTTGAAGTACTCATTCGCTGCCTCTGCATAAGTAAGGAGAGTCTCAGCATAACGGTAAATCACCCAATGGTGCTTGTACTCAGCCTCTGCCTCTGGAGTGAAGCTTGTTGCCTCGTTGATATACTTTCTGAGATAATATCCTGTAACAGAACCGAGATCATTACGTGTGGCTGAATAATCCGCACCACCTACGAATGTCTCGATCTTCGTGCCCTTGAAATCCATTCCGTTTGCAAGGATTGTTCTTGCAAAACGCGGGTCGCGGTTGTCATAAGGACGTGCAGGATCGAACTCAGGGTCATTGCACTCCCATCCATTGGCTGTAAGAGTGACATCATAACCATTCATTGTCTGAAACGCATCTACAAGATTCTGTGTAGGATATGTTCCTGACATATAAGTACGCTGTCCCTCTGTGAATCTTACAGGGAAGTTGTACTCCTCGAAGCTGCTGCTCTCAGAGTTCATTCTCACGAGAATGTTCTCAGGAGAAGATGTTGTGTTTACCTTATCGCCTGAATCAAGAACATAAAGGTTGAGATTGATCACATCCTGAGCTGCAATAGCAGCGGCTTTCCACTTCTGAGCATCCATTTCCGGATTGTGAAGCTTGCTGGCTGCATAAAGAAGAGCCTTCGTCTTCACTGCCAATGCAAAACCCTTTGTCACACGGCCATACTCATCGTCGAGCATTCCGATGTATGTAGTAGGAAGGTTTGCAGCACACTCATCACACTCTGCCACGATGAACGCGATTACCTGATCGAAAGGTGTCTTCTCGATAGAGTTCGCTTCATCGATAGAGAGCATCTTCATAGGAACCGGAATATCACCGTAACGACGTGCGAGTTCGAAGAGGTAGAATGCACGGAGAAGTCTTGCCTGATAAGGGAAGGTCTTCACGTGCTCCATCTGTCTCTCGTACTTTGAATCATAGTAGTACTTCGAGAAGTCGATCTTCTCGATTGACTCAAGGAACTCGCTCACACAACGGATGCCGTTGTAGAGGTTCCAGCTGTCATCGACAGTGGAAACCGCAGACCAGTTGCCGTTGTTGAATTTCTGCACACTGCCGTCCGGATCACCGAACTCGGCATCATCAGATCCGCAGTCGCGCATCGCATCTCCGATGGTTCCAAGATCCTGTGGCATATAGCTGTATATATTGGTCAGCATCCTCTGAGCATAGCTGTATGTCTCATACATATCATCCCTGTCATAAACACCGCTCGTTTCATCAAAGTCGAGCATATTACAACCCTGGAAGACAAGAGCCGCCGCCATTATTATATAAATAAACTTTTTCATTTCGTCCATACCTTATTTTAGAAGTTGAACTTTAAACCTGCCCAGAATACTCTTGTAGACGGATAAGCTGCTTCAAGCTGTTCAGGGTCAGCGAACTTGATGTTATCAAGGCTGAAGAGATTAGTAGCGTTTACAGACACTGTGATGTCTGAGAATTTCGCAACCTTCTTAGGTATTGTATAAGATACACCGACGTTACGGAGCTTGATAAACGAACCGTCTCTGTACCAAAGTGAGTTCTTACGGTAGTTATTAGGGTTCTCAAGAGTAGTGAGTCTCGGCATTGTAGCCTTGTCTGCAGTCTCAGGAGTCCACGTCACCTCACGTGCAAGGAAAGTATTCGAGATTGTACCGTTGTTTACGAGCGGCTTGTAGAGAGGTGAATCAAGGAGATTCACTGTCACTCCCGTAACACCCTGGAAATCAGCATACACCTTAAATCCCTTATAAGCGGCATTGAGACCGAAACCGAACTGGAAGAGCGGAGTGCTCGAACCGAACATCTTTACAATATCCTCGTCATTGATCACACCGTCACCGTTCTGATCCTTGTACCTGAGGTCACCGGGACGTACGTCTCCGAATGTCTGCTTAGGGCTGTTGTTGATCTCATACTGGTTCTGGAAGATACCGAGGACCTCAAGACCATAACGCTGTCCGATCGGATTGCCTGCACGGTAGAGATAGTCATAGTTCTGATATGCCTGACCATCATTCACGACCTCTGTGAAGAGCCATCCTCCGTTTGCATACACACCATATGAAAAGTCGCCGACCTTGTCATTCCAAGCAACCGAAAGGTCAACACCCTTATACTTGTTCTCACCCATACTCTGGTCCTTCACACCGATACCGATGACACCGGATACATTTGATGGAGAGATGAGGATATTGCTGCGGTTCTCCATAAAGGCCTCGACATTTAACGAAAGTCTTCTGCGGAAGAATCCGAGGTCAAAGCCCAGAGTAGCCATACTTGACTTTTCAGGCTTGAGTAAGGTCGCAGGAAGATCACCCTCCGCACGACCTGAGTAGCTGTTTGCATTCTCACCGAAACGATAGCCTTCCGCATTGCTGCTACCATAAGTCTGGAGGAACAGCTCGTGCTCAAGATTTCCGTCATAACCAGAGATACCCGCTGAACCGTAAACTTTTGCATAAGGCTCCTGAGAGATGATGTATGCAAGGCTCAAGGCCGGATATACATTGAATCTCTGACCCTTCGGAAGATATGCTGAACCCGAATAGTTCACTGCGAGGTCTGCGAAAAGTCTTTCATTCCAGTTGTAGCTTACAGTACCGAGAATCTCCTGAGTCTTCGAAGAAGCATTGCGCTGGTTGAAGATATAAGAACGCTGTCTGTAGGCTGTATGAGCTTCTATGTGATGCTTGCCGAAATTCCTCTCCCAGTTCAGACGCGCCTGAAGCTCAGAACGCATTCCGAGACTATGGAAATACTGGTCATAGCTCATAGTCTTTGAGTCAGTACCATAGTATGTAGGAGTGAATGGGAAAGCCGGTGAAGCTATCTCTGCATATCTATAGTTCTTGTAAGAGATCTCAGTCATCTCGCCTGTGTAGTCAAAAGCAATGCTCACATCTGCAGAAAGGCCCTTGAGAAGCATCTCAAGATCCTGACGGAGCACCATATCTGCAAGGACTCTTGTCTCAGCATAGAGGTGGTTTCCGGATTCCTGATGCAGGGCGACAGGGTTGTTTGCGCCGTACAGTCTTGATCCACCATAAGTTCCATCCTGATGTCTGATAGGGAACGCGGCTGCAGGGGTCTTGTATAGTGTGCTTTCAATTGATTCTCCGCTGATTTTCTCCCAATAAGGACGGTTGAACTCCGAAAGACGAGCCATAACTCCGAGCTTCATTGAAGTGGTGTTTGTGATGTTAACATCCACATTTGCTCTGATACCGAGGCGGTTGTCATATGTGTTTGCATTGTAGCGGTCGTCCGAGGAGGGCTTCTCATAGAGAGAGTTGTCCTTCATATAGTCAACAGCAGCAAAATAACGGAAGTTCTTGTTACCGCCGGTGAATGTGAGTTCTGCACGATGGTTGTCGCCATACTTGCGGTAGATCTCATTCATCCAGTTCACATCCGCATAGATATAAGGTCTCTGACCGTTTGCAAAATAAGTGAAAGCATCATTGTTATACATAGGAGCAAGACCATCAAGAGCACGGGCTTCGTTGACCTTGCGGGCATATGTATATGAAGATGAGAACTCCGGAGCACGGAACATTGTGCTAAGTCCGAACTGATATTTCGCAGAAACTGTCAGTGGGGTAGCCTGACCTCTCTTGGTAGTAATCATAATCACACCGTTTCCACCCTTGACACCGTAGATAGCTGCAGACACGGCATCCTTGAGGATAGTGATGGACTCGATCTCAACAGATGTGATATCTGAGAGCTCACGAGGATAACCGTCAATGAGCACGAGCGGCGCGTGACCGTGCAGTTCGAGACTCGACTGGTTGATTTCGCTTCTGCCGGTACCCTGTTCTACAAGGAGACCGGAGAACTGGCCGTAAAGGGCCTTCGCTATATCGACTTCCGGACTATGCTCGAAAATGGCTGCATCACGCATAATGTTTCCATTTGCCTGCACCTTGAAAGGAGTCATTCCGTAACCCTTGTTGACTTCTGTTACAGGAATAGGGGCAAGATACCATCTTGTATCCCAATTTATCGCCCAATTTCTTGTAGCAAGCTCATATTTAGAGTATGTGAATGAATCCGGATTATCCGGTTTTCCTCCCTTACCCTCAGAATAGAGGCCATAGAGCTGTTTAGTGAAATCGTCCTGAAGACCATAACGGATCATATCGAACCAACGGAATTCCTCGAAGCCGAATTCGCAATCACGCTCACGGAGAAGGGCTGTGCGGAACTGCTCCTTAGACATACCCTCAGCAAGAGCCGGAAGGCCTACACGTGCCCTTACATTGTTGACACACTCGTATGCCTGAGCTGTCGGTGCTGGTGCTGCCTCGTTATATGCCTCGGCAGCATTGAGAAGAATCTCCGCAAATCGCATCATCGACCAATGAGGAGGAACATTCTCACGATCAGCATCCTTCTGAAGGACATACTTCATAGCAAGGAAGCCAGTACCGTCCGCGCGGTAGTTAGGATGATTGATGTGCACCTTTGCCATATTTTCATTATCCCAATAGTCACCAGGAACAGCGATGTTCTCATAGAGACGAGGATCACGAGTTTCAGTTCCTGTCACGCAGTTACCAGTGGTGAAGAATGGCTGAGCCGAAGGGTTCTCCCAATCGAAATCCTCAGGGAAATCGCTTCCATCTGCCCATCCGTACTTGTTCACCCAGTTGAGAGTAGGACAGATATACTCCGCCTTCTCTATCCAGTTATCGTGATAGTCAGAGTCGTAGTCCTTTCTGATAGAGATGATTGACTCTGAAGTGCCGCGCTCGAAATATCCCTTGCGATAAGCAAGACGATAAGCTCTTGGAGTTGCCTCTGCAGCCTGGACGAGTCCGTAATGGCCGTTCTTTGCAAGCTCGTTCATAAACTCGTCGGCAGCATCCTTTGCCGCTGTCCAACGTGCAGCATCATAGTTGCCATAGCAATGATACTCGTTCGCTCCTGAATGCCAAGGAGTATCAGAATTGAATGTAGGGCTGGCTGCAAAGCAAAGCACGCGAAGTTTAAGACCAAGTGCAGCTGCACTTGTCATACGTCCATCCTCATTAGGATCCGCATTGTACCAAGGGAGATCAGCCTTTGCCTCATCACAAAGTCTGACGATGAAGTCTACAGTCTCGGCAAATGTATTTCTTGGATAGATCATCTCCTCTGTAGTAGAGACTGCGTGGTCAAGAATAGGAACACCACCCACATAACGGAGCATATTCGCATATGCAATAGCTATACATACCTTTGCCTCAGCCTTCATCTTTGCAATTTCTTCCGGAGTTGCATCCGGAATCTTATCTGCATTCTCGATGAACAGCCAGCCGTAGCGGATAGCGGTATAATCTTTCTCTGAACCGAAACGGTAAGCCTCACTACCGGTATAAGTGGTCATACTTGCACCAAGTGCTCCATTATAATAAAGGTTCTTTGGACCGTCAGATCCGAAACCTTGGTTACTCTGAGCGTGGTCGGTGATGCACTCAAGCACGTTTCCTCCCATCTTTGAATCAAAGGCACTTGTGATGCCATAAGGAAGATTGGCATATGCTGTTACAAGCACCTTATCTGCGTCCTTCTTGGTTGCGAAGAGAGTCTCAATGGTAGCACCGGATGTTTCAGGTGCGTCACTGAGTCCCGCATCTCCAAGCTGGAGGGTCTCACACGAAGATATCACGACTCCCAACAGGACTGCTATAAATATATTTCTTGTTGTTTTCATATCAGACCGGATTAGAAGTTGATGTTAAGTGACAGGTTATATGTCTTTACCAATGGATATACACCATCATTATTCGATACAGTCTCAGGGTCCTGGAATGTAAGATTTGTGAAAGTCAGGAGATTATATCCTGTGAAGCTTACATTCAGGCTATTGACACCTATACGGTCGAAGAACTTGTTGCGGCCGAAAGTGTAGCCGAACTGTGCGCTCTTGAGTCGGATGTACGAAGCATCACGGAGCCACAATGTAGATGGAGCTGAGTTCCAAGACTCCGACTTCTCAGCTGCACGCGGGAGAGTTCCGTTTGGATTCTCTGTAGTCCAGCAGTCTCTGTAGAAGTAGTCGAGGAGACCACGGTTACCTGAGTTTGTGAATGGAATACGGTACTCCACTTCGAGCATCTTGTTTACGTTAGTGGCAGCAATCCAGTTGAGGGCAAGGTTGAATCCCTTCCAAGAGAACTTCCAGTTCGATCCGAACATATACTCAGGCCTGTCCGCAAATCCGTAAACCATCGTATCGTTTCCGTCGACCTTTCCATCACCGCTGATGTCTGCATACATACAGTCTCCAGGATATACGGTCGCACTTGGCTGAGGAAGTTCAGGATTGAGTCGCTGTACTCCATTCTCATCTGTATAGAAATCATCATAATTGTACAGACGGATGAACTTGTAGAGACCGTCATTGCGACCTGTTGAACCGCCTGTCATATTCTGATAGTCAAACTCACTCTTCACCTCATCCATATATACGATCTCATTGCGGGCATATGTAACATTTGCATCGATGCTGTATCTGAACTCACCGATGTTATCCTTCCATCCGAGTTCGACCTCATAACCCTGATTATCGACGATACCGATATTCATATTAGGAAGCGACGTCGCGATGATGCCAGGAGTAGAGTTTGGAGAGATAAGGATACCTGTTCTGTGCTCCTTGAAGAGGTCTCCGGAGAAGTGGAGTCTGTTGTTGAAGAGGTCGAAGTCGAGACCGACATTGTACTTCAATGCTGTTTCCCAAGTCACACCGAGGTTACCAGGAGTTCCTGTAGTATAATAAGGCACTCCGTTAGGATTGTTCACACCGAAGCTGTAAGAACCAGCCTCATTCCACACGCTGTTCATATACATAAATCGTGTAGAAGTGCCGAGATCATTACCTACCTTACCCACTGATGCACGGATCTTCAGATAATCAAGCCAAGAAACCTTCTGCATCCACTTCTCTTCTGTTACTACCCAACCGAGTGACATTGAAGGGAAGAGACCATAGCGTGTCTTTCCTGGAGCGAAGTTCTCAGAACCGTTGTAACCTGCACTTACATCGACAAGATACTTGTCATCATATCCATAAGTTGCACGACCCACAAATCCTACATAACCTCTTGGAAGGTAAGAATATTTAGATGGATAATAGTCACGGGTCTGATTATAAAGGAGGAGTCCGGAAACCGCGTGCTTTCCTGCAAACTTCCTGCTATAGTCAGCACGAGCTTCGAGATACCAGCTTCTGTCAGAACTTGTCGATTCATTATAAGAAAGAGGAGCCATTGTGCCGCTTGGCTTGAACACATAAGTCTTGTCGAAGTCAGGGTCGCTTATTGCAAGGTCTTCGCCTTCCTGGAAAGACTTATAGTTGATTCTCTGCTCGAGAGCGTCCGAACCCTTATGCTGCTTTCTGATGTACATATTGGTGTCATAACCACCCTTCACACCCAGACTGAGACCTTCTGTTATGAAGTCAAGTCTCTGGGTAATGGCAAGGTCGAGGTTGAGCGCAGTGTTGTACTTCTCTTCATAACCCATATTATAATAGGTCATATAACCGCTTCGACGGGTTGTCGGAGGAGTAGGGCCATCACCCACATAAGTAAGAGGAATACCGTTCACCATACCAGGGCTGGCGTTAGGAGTCACCCAAAGAGTAGTGAAGAAGCTTGAAGTCGAGGTTGGCACGGTAGTTATAACGGTTGTATGAGAAGTTGTTGTTATATGACAAGCCCGGCATCTGTCTGAGGATACCGTCCTGGAACATATAACCCATAGACACGAAATAACGTACCTTGTCAGAACCTCCCGAGATATTGATATTGTTCTTTGTCTGAAGGAAGGCCTTGCGGTAAAGGATCTCTTTCCAGTTTGTATTAGGGAACACGAGAGGGTCAGAACCTGTGCGATATGCCTCGATAGCCTCTGGAGCATAATACGCCTTTGGATCGGTCACCCCATCATTCTGCTGCTTGAGATTCCAGAATGACGCGAACTCGTAGCTGCTCACCTGAGAAAGGAATGAAAGCGGCTGCTGAACACCAGTGATGCTGCTTACCGAAATCTTAGGCTTTCCTGCATCTCCTCGTTTTGTGGTAACGAGGATGACACCGTTTGCACCTCTCACACCGAATACAGCAGTCGAAGCGGCATCCTTGAGAATAGAGAGGCTCTCGATTTCATTAGGGTCAATCGTATTGAGCGGACGCTCAACACCATCAACGAGAATAAGCGGAGTCGAAGCTCCGTCTGAAAGCGAACTTACACCGCGGACATAGATGTCTGCATAGTCATCACCAGGCTTACCTGAAACCTGCACTGTCGTTACACCTGGAAGTTGGCCGGAAAGGACATTCGAAATGTCTGCTACCGGAGCCTTCACAAGTTCCTTCGAGTCAATGGACGAAAGAGCACCCGTGATTGTCGCCTTGGTCTGCGTACCATAAGCCACTACGACCGTTGCTTCCAAGGACTCTGTCTCATCCTCCAGCACAACGATCAGATTCTGTTTCTTACTTATCTCCACATCCTTGGTCAGATAACCGAGGGCAGATACAGTAAGGACAGAAGTCTCAGATGGTACAGTGATCTGGAACTGTCCGTCCAGATCTGCAGCCACTCCGACGGTCGTGCCGGAAATGGTCACGCCCGCACCGATGACCGGCTGACCTGTATTGTCTATGACCTTACCATTGATGGTGATACCTTGCTGAGCAAAAGCACTCCCACCGACTGTACAGATCAACAGACAGCACATAATAGCCAATCTCGCTAAATGGACTAGTTTCTGTTTCATTGTTTTAGTGTGTTAATAATTATAGTTAATCTCTATTTTGTCGTAGATTCACTACCGTAAATAGCCTTGCAAAGAGCCTTTCTCAATGTTCCCTTTGAATCGTCGTGACGATATTCCCAGAACATCGCACCCAGAAGCTTCTTCTGTACTACATATTGTCCTTTAAATGTAACAGACTCCTGATCATCATATCCAAGAAGGAAATTTCCTGACTCGTCCACCAGATAAGGAACTTTTGCTACTGCATCCCATTTTCTGATGTTCTTTCCCTCATACTTGGAAGAAGAGAAGATTCCTTCCATCTCATTGTACTTCACATCATCCTTATAAGGATCTGTTCCGTGGCCATAGAAAGGCACTCCCATCACCTGTCTGTTCAAAGGCACGCCTGCCGCGAAATGCTGTGTGATAGACTGATCGACACTACGTTTCTTGGTTATGGCTGCCGAATAGTATAAAGGAGCATTATGATAAGGAGGATCACCCATATCATAAGTCATCACATTCACATAATCCATATAAAGCATCGCCGTCTTCCAGTCCACATAGTTTGCACTTGCTGATGAAGCATATGAAATGATCTTCGTATTACCGATAGTCTCACGAAGTTCCTTAAGGACTAGATTGAAATTTCTGGTATCATCAGGATGCTTGCCGTTTTCAGACGGTCCTGCCGTAGGATACTCCCAGTCAATATCGATGCCGTCAAGTCCATAATTGTCAATATGTTCCTTGCACGACTGGCAGAACAATGTCCTTTTCTTCGGATCACGAGCCATCATACTGAAACCGTCAGCCTTGTCACCCCATCCTCCTATCATAAGCAGAACCTTGAGAGACGGCTTCTGCTGTTTCAAAGCCACGACCTTTTCCAGAAGCTCCGGCTTTTCGATCCAGATTCCTCCGTCACCGGTCTCCTTATCCACGAAACGGCCGTGAGCATAATTGATATGCGTCAGACAGGCAGGATCAGGCAGTGTCGATGAATTCTCTGTATAATAAGCGATAATCATCGGCTTTTGTCCGAGATACTCTTCACCGCAAAGATTTGCTGTTGTCTCGTCAGTCTGATCGTCCTTTCCGTCATCCGGCTTAGGATTTTCGTTCTGAGTATTATCCTTATTATCATCAGGAGTCGGAACAATAAAGCCCGGTGCATCTTCCGAACAAGATACACCGAAAATAAACATCATAGCGACTGTTAGCAGTCTGATAGCAGAAAACGACCTACACATATCAATACTTATTTAATCAGCTTTCTTATCTTATCAGAAAGCTCTGTATTCTCATAGACTCCGACAAAATCCTCAGAATGAGGGCCCCACGCATAGACTGGGAGACATATTCCATTATGTCCTGTAGTAGAGAAATTCACCTTGATCCTCTTCTGGTCAATGCTGCCGCTGAGCAGGGTCATTCCACCTGTAGCGTGGTCACCGGTAACGATCACAAGGGTCTGACCGTCCTTTTCAGCCCATTCAAGTACTTTTCCGATGGTACGGTCAAAGTCGAAGATCTCTTCCATTGTATGACCGGCCTTGTTATCGTGGCCGCCGTCATCGATCATAGATCCCTCTACCATAAGGAAGAATCCTTTCTTATTGTCAAGAAGCTGAAGAGCTTTCTCCACTGACGAAGGAAGGATGCCATCTCTGTCAAGGGCGAACGGCAGTTCGGTAGGAGCCATCAAAGCCACTACAGGACCTTCCTCGACAGCCATAAGCTCTTCCTTTGTAGATGCAAAAGAATACCCTTTTTCCTGGATTTCAGCAGTAATATCCCTGCCGTCCTCACGATCATTCCAATACTTTATGCCACCACCTGAAAGAAAATATACACCGCTGGAAGCCATCTGAGCTACTATATCCTCTTGATTCTTGCGTGTAGAGGAATGACTGAAGAACACAGACGGAGTAGCGTCATTTACCCTGCAGGTAACAGCCGCACCGGCTCTTTTTCCCTTTTCCATAGCCTCTTCCGCCAATGATTTCACCGCCACTGAATCCGGATTCATTGAAATCATTCCGTTATTGGTCTTATGCCCTGTGGCCAGAGCGGTTCCGGCTGCAGCAGAGTCAGTCACAAGCTTATTTGCAGAATATGTCCTCTGGATTCCTATTTTTGAGAAATTATCCAGATTGAGGCTTCCTCCATTGCACACCCACGCAGCACTGATCTGCTCCAGACCCATTCCGTCTCCGATCATCAGAATGATGTTCTTCACCTTCCGGCCGTCAGGCTCATTGACCTTTACCGTCGCATAGGGCTCATACATCGTATAAATGTCATTATCCGCGAAATTATTGACCGCGTATTTAGACCTGTCTCTGTCCACCTCCTGGGAAACAGCCATAAAGGCAGATCCACAGAGAAGCAAAGCCAAAATCAATACTTTTCTCATAATGTTATCAATCAATAGCTGTAGCAAAGATAAAGAGGTATTACATTAACTATGTATCATTATGCGTATTTTACACCGCAATTTGCGCATTAAATCTATCTTGAACGATAATTGATCTGCATTTCCTCGAAATACGGCATCTCATAAGATACTACAGTGCTGTAATATCTGTCCAATGCAGACAGGAACGCAGGATCGTCTGCCTGAAGGGTACCTTCCCATACAGGACTTGCATTCCAGGCTCTTTCAAACATACCGCACACCTTAGGGAAGACATAATAAGTCACGTGATCGAAAGATCTCACTGTCTCAGTCCAAAGCTGGGCCTGTACTCCCACGATATTCTCCTTAGCCTTAAGAGTCTCCTTTCCTTCCGGAAGATCTGAAATATCACGCATTCTTCCCTTGTCATCCCATCTTACCGAGCGATAGATATCGAACGGAAGAAGAGAGAAACTGCGACGCTCATCCACAAAACCACCCCAGGAGAGTCCTCTTTCGGTCTTATCAGGAGTATATGCAAAATCCATATACGTATTGGTCATATTTGAAAGAACTGCAGGAACTCCGTCATTTGCATATTTATAAGGGAACTCTTCCTGACCGGAACCGGTATGCCAGAAATTGATAGAATACAGATTCTTCTTCATTCTTTCATAGACGTGGTCCTCAAGATCCATCACAAGCTCCTGCCATCCGGAAATCTTTACTCCGCGTGCTTCTGCGATGTCGAGTATATTCTCGATATAATATGATTTGAGAAGTTCGATATTGTCCCAGCCTCTTTCAGCCATAATCTTCTGACAAGGCTCAGAACCTACCCAAGCTCCGCCAGGCACCTCATCACCGCCGACGTGAATAGCCGGAAGCGGAACTCCCGCCTCTTTATGATAAGCAATGATCTGGTCGAATACTACCTCAATGAATCTGTAGGTAGAAGGCAATGCCACGTTGATGGCATTGTCCCTGTAATACTGAACTGAGAGATACTCTGACTTGTCATCCGGATCACTCAACAGATAACTGTTGTCACCCGTACGCTTTGCATAAGCCTCCATCGCCTTGATGGATGCACGCGAATGTCCCGGAGTGTCAAATTCAGGAATGACCTGTATACGACGCTCCCAGGCATATTTCAATATCTCTACATAATCCTCCTTCGAAAGATGACCGTTTGCAGAAGAAGTCATATCCTTAGGATCCGCTCCACCGTTGTACGATGGAATAAGTCCCTCAGTTTCAATATATTCACCATTATCACCCTTAGAAGGAAAGGCGTGATATGCACCAAAGGAAGTGAGTTCAGGGAATTTTTCTATCTCAAGTCTCCATCCCTCGTCATCACCGAAGTGAAGATGGAATACACTTGCCTTATAATGTGCAAGAAGGTCAATGAACTTCAGAATATTGTCCTTTGTAGTGAAGTTCCTGGAAATATCGAGCATAAAACCTCTGTAACCGAAGTCAGGCCAGTCCTCGATAACCAGATTAGGAAGCTGGTTACCACCGGCATTTCTTTTAAGATTGTCCAGAGTGACCTTGGCGTAAAAAGCACCATCCTCATCAGCAGCTTCCACCTTGCATTCCCCATCAAGAGTGATCCTGTACCATCCGGCCTTATCGGAATCCACGAACTGTACCTGAGGCATCACCTCCACCGTAGTCACACCATCAGCCGGTTCTACCTTCTTCAGAGAAGGAATCATATCCCATACTTCGACATCCACCTGATTGTAAGGGAAATCGGCAATCTTCTCGGAAGGAAGGAACACATATTCCACTTCGAGCTTTCTTGTCTCGCCGTTCTGCTCCAGGACAAAACCTTCAGGTGCCCAGCAATGGCGCTGTATAGGACGGTCATTGTAAGGAACCACCAGATCCTTTCCTTCTCTCTCGGATGGAGTCAGCTTATACCAGCATCCGTGATGCAGGGAAATAGGACCTCCCTCTTCCGGAATATAGATATGGTTGGAGCTAAGCCAAAGATTCCAGTCAATACCTTCCGGAGCGTTTACTACTGTTATGGTATGGACAGCTCTTCCTGTATCAGGATCGGTTTCACCTTCGGTCCAAACAATACGGACATCATCCGAGCATCCGACAGCAATCATAAATGCAAAGAGCGCCGATAAAAAAAGTCTTGTTTTCATATGTGCTATTAATTGTGTTTTATTCAAATAAAGCTGTTACTGCAACATCTGCTGATCATTGTAACGCCACTCCCGAGTATGAAAACCCTCACCTGAGAACACCACGATTCACAGATGAAAGGAGAATTTCAATCACGGTCGCCAATAAAACATTGATGATCTGAGTTTAGTGATATGTAGCCGCTTACAAAGTTAAGCGCTTTACTAGCTTTAGCGAACACTTTTTGCGCAATCAAACCCCCAATTTGCGCAATTCCATCTTTCTGAACTCCGAAGGAGTATAACCTTTTATCGCCTTGAAGCGGCGGGAAATGCTTTTTGTATCAAACTCATCAAGTCTCGCAGCAATATCAGATACGGAATCGTTGCTGGATAGGAGAAGATATGCAAACCTCTCCATTCTCAATGTCGAGATATAACTGTATATCGACATTCCTGTCATATTCTTGAATCTCTGTTCGAGAAGCCTGCGCGACAGAGGGACGTGCTCCAGCACATCTGTCACCTGAAGCTTGCGGTCCACATTGGCGTGAATGAATCTGAGAGCCTTGAGTACCGACTTATCATTTGTAGCGAATACGGAAGATGAAACTCTCTCTATCACATTGAGAGGTTTGAGAATGACATCTTCACCCGGATACGTAGGATCCTTGACCATACGGTCGACTATCGCTGCTGTATCATATCCACCTTTCTCGATATCCACATCTATCGTAGACATTGCAGGATCGGACATATTGCAGAGGATCTCATCATTATCTACTCCTATGATGGCCACATCGAAAGGAATCTTCAATCCGCAGGAGTTGCAGGCCTGAAGAAGAATATTGCCCTGATTGTCATCACAGGCCATTATGGCTATAGGCTTCGGGAGATCCTGCAACCATTTAGACAGAACCGACTGGTCATAATACCACATACTCTCGATGTTCTGCTTGTCATACATACAGAAATTATCTCCGAAACCAGCCTTCTCTATACGTTTTCTGAAACCGTCACATCTTTCATCAGACCAGCATACCCCATTATATCCGAAGAATCCAAAATTCTTGAATCCCTTAGCCAGAAAATGTTCTGCAGCCATACATCCGGTCAGGTCATAATCCGCCGTAATGTTCGGAATCTCAGTGAATTTACTGATAAAATCCTGAGCCAAAGCCACAATACCGTTCTTTCTGAACAAAGTCACATCATCTTCCGGATCGAACTGTGCTATGACCACATCGGCACGCCAATCCTTGGCCCAAGCCACCACACCTTCCAGACCAAGTTCGCGCTTATATGAAGGTGGCATCTTACATACTACCCACTGCTCCGAGCGCTGTGAGTAGTTGAAGATGCCACGAAGAAATCTATATGCGAATTGCTCCGTAAAATCAGTGATGAAGAGCAGTCTCATTCTTTAAAGTGATGTCTCGAATTCCTTGAGGAAACGAAGGTCATTCTCGAAATAATTGCGAAGGTCACGTACCTGCCATTTCAGCATCGCAATACGCTCGACACCCATTCCGAACGCAAAGCCGCTGTATTTCTTGCTGTCGATTCCTGAAGCTTCGAGAACGTTAGGATCCACCATACCGCAGCCCATAATCTCGAGCCAGCCGGTTCCCTTGCAGACATTGCAGCCCTTACCTCCGCAGATGTTGCAGCTTACGTCGATCTCAGCTGAAGGCTCCGTGAACGGGAAGTAAGAAGGACGCATACGGATCTGAGACTGAGCTCCAAACATTTCACGGGCGAAGAGGAGGATAGCCTGCTTCATATCCGCAAATGTCACATTCTCATCGATATAGAGTCCTTCCACCTGATGGAAGATACAGTGTGCGCGGGCAGAAATCGCCTCGTTACGGAAAACGCGGCCCGGACAAACGATACGGATAGGAAGAGGCATCCTTTCCATCGCGCGTACCTGCACTGAAGACGTGTGGGTGCGGAGAAGTACCGGATTGTCGCTGTCGCTGATGAAGAATGTATCCTGCATCTCGCGGGCAGGGTGCTCAGGCGGGAAGTTCAATGCCTCGAATACGTGCCAATCGTCCTCGACCTCAGGTCCTTCAGCCACGTCATAGCCGAATTTACGGAAGATGCTTACAATCTCCTCGCGAGCGATCGACACAGGATGACGCGAGCCAAGCTGTACAGGGTCTCCCGGCATTGTATAGTCAAATGAAGCAGCTCCTGCAGCAGGTGATTCCGCAGCTGCTTCCTTAAGTTCCTCGATCTTTGCTGCAGCTGTATTCTTAAGCACATTGAGCTTCTGTCCGAACTCTCTCTTGAGCTCCGGAGCTACTGTTCTGAATTCATCGAAAAGGGCAGTGATTTCACCTTTCTTTCCTAGAAGGCGCACACGGGCCTGTTCGATTTCCTGCTCGGTCTTGCACGACAAAGCAGCGATTTCGGCCATCAGGGCCTCAATTTTTTCTTTCATATTTTCAAATTTTATCTCTTTATTCCACGTCAGTCAACTTATTTTGCCGGGTTATTCCTCCACAGGGTAGCCGATAGCGACTACGCAGTATGGACGAAGACCTTCCTTGATGCCAAGAAGCTCACGTACATAATCTTCTGCCTTGGCTCCTTCCGGCTCAGCCTTCAGACGAGGGCGTCCATTGCAATGAACCCAGCAGCTTACAAGATCCATAGCAGTCACAGCCAGCTGCACAAAGGTAGCTGAAATGGCACAATTGTCCACCCAAAGGTCAGTCTTGGTCTCGTCACCAAGCACCACGATGGCAGCCTGTGCACCGGTGAGCAGAGCCGAACCATAGTCTCGCATCTGAGAGAGGGCATCCAATGTATCCCTGTCCTCGACAATCATAAAAGCCGAACTCTTGCTGTTCCTTGAAGAAGGAGCAGTTTCTGCCACTCTTACGATAGCATCAAGAATCTCTCTTTCCACAGGCTTGTCGGCATATTTCCTGACACTGTGCCTTTTCTCTATTACTTCTAAAAAATCCATAGTCAAATCCTTTTTTATTTTTCTCCTCCTGCCTTTGCCTTGCGCTTTGCTCTTGCCTTCTGCGCCTTGCCGGCACCTTGCTTCAGGTACGCCGCCCATTGTTCATCTGTAAAAATCTTCCGATATGTAGCATCGATCTGATCCATCCACTTGTCCTGCACAGCCTGATACATTGATGTATTGGCCACCTTAGACTTCTGAAGTTCCTCATAATCAGCCATCATTGCAGGAAAATCGTGCTTGAGTGTAGAATCCACATAGAAAAGCTGCCAGTCCTCCAGATCCAGAATTCTCTGAAGTCTGTCAGCTTCCATTTCAGCCTGTTCATACACATCAGGCTTTTCCGGCTGCTGCTGTGCATATGCAGTAAGGCAGGTAAAAACAAAGAAAAATGCCAAGGACTGGCAAAATTTCCATTTCATATCTGATGATTTTTTTATAGTTTTGCAATATTGGGAAAAAGGCTCGCATCCGGAGCCCCCTCCAAAAACGACACAAAAATAATTAATAATAATAAAAGAACAAAATGAGAAGGATTTCAGCAGCACTCATCGCATTGGCGACGGCAATGTTCACCGCAAACATTGACAGCAACGCCTGCACTAATGTCCTCGTGACAAAAGGAGCCAGCACGGACGGTTCCAATATGGTGTCTTATGCAGCGGACTCGCACCAGCTCTACGGTGAACTTTACTACGCTCCTGCAGGGGTATGGAAAGCGGGAGATATGAGACAGATAAACGAATGGGATACAGGCAAATACCTCGGACTCATCCCTCAAGTGGGAAGAACATATCAGAGAGTGGGCAATATGAACGAGCACCAGCTCATCATCGCCGAGACCACATACGGAGGCCGTCCCGAGCTCGAAGACCCTAAGGGAGTGATGGACTATGGTTCGCTCATCTATGTGGCACTCGAAAGAGCAAAGACTGCGCGTGAGGCCATCGACATCATCGTGGATCTCGCCAATACATACGGATACTACTCAAGCGGTGAGTCATTCTCACTCGCTGACAAGGATGAAGTCTGGGTTATGGACCTCATCGGAAAAGGACCGGACAACAAGGGTATCGTATGGGTGGCAAGAAGAGTTCCTGACGGATACATCTGCGCTCACGCCAATCAGGCCCGCATCAGCACATTCCCTCTGAACGACCCTGAGAACTGCATCTACGCACCGGACGTAATCACATTCGCACGCGAAAAGGGTTATTTCAGCGGCGAGGACAAGGATTTCAGCTTCTGCGACGCTTATGCACCGCTTGATTTCAGCGGAATGCGCGGATGCGAGGCTCGTGCCTGGTCTGCATTCAATATCCTCTGCGACGGCAAGTTCACTTATCTCGACGAGAACGGAAACGAAGTGACAGCAGACGCATACGACTACATCGACTATGCAATGGGCTGGGACAAGACCAAGAGATTCCCTCTCTTCGTGAAGCCTTCACGCAAGATCAGCGTAAAGAACGTTGCCGACGTGATGCGCGACCACTACGAAGGCACTCCTATGGATATGACAGTAGATGCAGGAGCAGGCGGAAACGCCCTCCCATACCGCTGGAGACCAATGGGATTCGAGTACGAAGGAAAGAAGTATGTAAATGAAAGAGCTATCGCCACTCAGCAGACCGGATTCTGGTTCGTAGGACAGTCAAGAGGCTGGCTCCCTGACGAAATCGGAGGAGTGAACTGGTTCGGATGCGACGATGCTGCGACATCATATCTCACTCCTATCTACACTTCTACATATGAAGTTCCTGAAAGCTTCCGCGTAGGTAACGGCAATATGATCACTTATTCTCCAACATCTGCATTCTGGATGACAAACCGCGTGGCAAACGCCTGCTACAAGGCCTACAACATAATGTTCCCTACAGTGGATGCAGCAATCGACGCTTGGGAGGCAGAGATGGCTGAGGCTGTGGCAAAGGCCGACCAGGAAGCCCTTGCACTCTACAATGCAGCTGCTGAAAAGCCTCGCAAGCAGATCAAGCGCAACAACAAGGCCGGCAAGGTAGTGGACCCTTATGCATCTGTACGCGAATACCTTACACGATTCTCTGTGGACAATGCACAGAAGATCTTCGAGAAATGGGTAGCCCTCGAGCAGCTTCTCCTCGTGAAATTCATCGACGGAAACGTGAAGGCTCAGAACGAGGACGGAAGCTTCGTCACAAACGAGCACACCGACTGCATCCCTGCCAAGATCACTCAGCCGGGCTATACAGACAAGTGGAAGGAAGTTACAGCCAAAGATCACGGCAAGACTATTGAAGAAAGATAAAGAATGCGTAAGTTTCTGACAATTGCATTTCTACTGCTGATAGTCCTGGGTGCGGATGCACAATCCAGGGCTGTCAGCGGCAGAATAATTGATGCCGGATCAGGCGATCCGGTCATCGGAGCCGTTGTCAGAATAGGAACCGATTACCTCTGGGCGAGCACTGATATTGAAGGAGAATTCACTTTCAATAATGTAGAACCGGGAAAGCACGAACTGGAAGCTTCCTGCCTGGGTTACGTGAGCGTCCTTATGGAAATCGATGTCAATAAAGACATTGAAAATCTAGAAATCAGGCTGCACGAAAGTTCACTCGCATTGGACGAAGTGGTAGTGACGGCTCAAAAGGCCAAGGATGGCCTCGGGACCACGCACAGCCTCGGACGAGATGCATTGAACCACCTGCAATTGTCCAATATGACCGACGTCGCAGCCCTTCTTCCGGGAGGAAAGACCGTCAATCCTGACCTTACCACCGAAAACTCGTTCTCCATCCGCGAGGGAGGCACCGGCAACGGAAACGCTGCATTCGGAACGGCTGTGGAAGTAGACGGAGTCAGACTCGGAAACAATGCGTCGTTCGGAGAAATGGGCGGAGTCGACACCAGAAGCGTGGCAGTGGAAAACATTGAATCCATTGAGGTCATCACCGGAGTCCCTTCTGCGGAATATGGCGACCTCGGAAGCGGAATGGTCAGAATCAACACACGCAAGGGCCGTACGCCGACAAATGTCACCTTCTCGGTCAATCCGCGCACATATCAGGCTTCAGTTTCGAAAGGAATTGACCTTCAGGATAATAACGGAGTATTGAACCTCAGTGCGGAATGGGCCAGGGCCATAAAGAAGCTCATTTCACCTTACGAATCCTACACCAGAACCTCCATCACTCTCGGCTACAGCAACACCTTCGCCAAGGGACTGCGCTTCGAGGCCGGATTCACCGGAAACATCGGAGGAATGAACACAAAGGACGACCCGGACGCATTCACCGGAGAGTTCCAGAAAGAAAGAGACAATGCCTTCAGGGGCAATACATCCCTGACCTGGCAGCTGAACAAGCCGGGCATAACCAATCTGAAATTCGACGCCTCGGTCAATTTCAATGACAATCTCTACCATTACCACAAATACGAATCCTACGCTTCGAAGCAGCCTGCCGTACACGCAGAGCAGGAAGGATATTTCATAGCCGACAGACTTCCTCTGACATTCTTCTCGGATCAGATCATAGACTCAAAGGAACTTGACCTGGCTACTTCCGTGAAATACAATTGGCATAAACGCTGGGATGAAGTAAAGAGCCAGCTCAAGGCAGGAGTGCAATGGAAGGCGAACGGCAATGTAGGAAAGGGAGAATACTATCAGGATCCGTCCCTCGCATCCAACGGATACAGGCCGAGGCCATATACAGACTATCCGTTTATGCACAATCTGTCAGTCTATGCCGAGGAACATCTGACTCTTCCGATAGCTCGCACCAAACTAGAAGTCACAGCCGGACTCCGTATGGAAAATGTATTCATCCAGGGTTCGCTCTATAACAAGAAGGCCACCCTCTCCCCTCGTTTCAATCTCAAATGGCAGCTCGCAGAAGGCCTTGCTGTCAGGGGAGGCTGGGGAATCACCGAAAAACTGCCTTCGTACTACATCCTCTATCCTAAGCAGGAGTACCGCGACATCCAGACCTTCGGCTTCCCGCACGGTGACCAGACCAGCTACATCTATTATACTCAGCCATACACGGTCACATACAATCCCGACCTTCGCTGGCAGCGCAACAGCAGCTCCGAGCTGGGGCTTGAAGCCTTATTCTTCGGGACAAAAGTCTCATTGACAGGATTTTACAACATCACAAAAGGCCCGTACAATTTCATCGATGTGTATGAACCATATTTATACAACATACTTCAGCGTCCGGAAGGATTCACCATTCCGACAGACCCTCAGATCAAGGTGGACAGTCAGACCGGAATGATGTATGTAAGAGGCGGCGACGATGATTATTGGACCCCTATGAATATAAAGGTCACTGACCGCACCTTCGCGAAATCGACCAAGCAGAACAATGGAGCCGATGTAAAGAGGGCCGGTGCTGAGCTTGTGATAGACTTCCCTGAAATCAAACCAGTCAGGACATCATTCCGTCTGGATGCATCATATACTTTCACCAAGTATCTGAACGACCAGCTCGCAGCCTATTACCAGAACGGATGGTCACACACCTCGCTTGCTAACCGTTCATACCAATATGTCGGAATCTATGCCAACGGAACAGGCGGCAATGCTGTGGCCAACGGAAAGATAACCCACAATCTTGACGCCAATCTCACCGCTATAACACACATTCCACAGGCCCGTCTGATAATAACCTGCAGGCTGGAAATGAGTCTTCTCAGACGAAGCAGGAACCTGTCGGTGTACAATGGCGCCCAATATGCCTACACCGTAAGCGAGGCCGGCAAGACCCCGACCGGTGGAGACATTTACAACGGAAATTCATACACAGCCATCCGCCCGGTATCATATATGGATATGGACGGTAATGTGCACCCTTTCACAGATGTCCAGGCTGCAGATCCTGCATTTGCGAACCTGATACTCAAATCATCCAATGCCTATACTTTTGCTCAGGATGGATACGGGGCCTATATGTCTGCTAACCTTAGCATTACAAAGGAGATAGGAGATCATATTTCCCTATCATTCTTTGCCAATAACTTTACGAACTCAAGGCCATATGTAGTGTCGATGGCGACAGGAGTGGGAGCGATCTTCACCCCGGCCTTCTACTACGGACTGACCTGCCGATTGAAATTTTGACATTGTCATTCCGAGGAACGGGCCTATTTGTCATTCTGAGGAACGAAGTGACGTGAGAATCTTATGAAAAGGATACTATACATATTGACCATAGTTCTGGCTGCCTCCTGCGCAGGCATAAAGGATCCGTACAAAGGATCCCTCCACCTGCTGTCGGTGACAGCCCAGTACCCTGCCGGCTACGAAGGCTTCGACCTGCAAGGCTCCGATGCCCTTGTGGAGGAAATCAACACCGGAAGCAGATACACCGCCCTCACAGACGCCTCAGGAAGCTTCGCAATGAGCCTTCCCGACGGAATCTACAGAGTGAACATCAGCGGGCGTTCCGGCTCAGATGTATTCAATGGAGCGGCCGACAAGGTGGTTCTCTCAGGTGCCGACCTGAATCTGAAGCTGCCATTGTCCTATTCGAAGGCAGGTTCGATCGTCATTAAGGAAATCTACTGCGGCGGATGCAAGAAACTGCCTCAGGAAGGCGATTACCAGGGTGACCAGTATTTCATCCTGCACAATAACGACTATAATGTCCAGTATCTCGACAGCCTTTGTTTCGGAACATTGTCTCCGAACAATGCTACAGCTTCAAACCCTTGGGTATCAAAGGATCCGGCCACTGGAGAAAGCATATTCCCGGACTTCCTGCCGATAATCCAGGCCGTTTGGCAGTTCCCTGGAGACGGTGATGACTTCCCACTCCAGCCGGGCGAGGATGCAGTGATCTGTCTCAGAGGCGCCATTGACCATAGCCTTCAATATCCTCTTTCGGTAAACCTGAACAAACCGGACTATTTCGTATGCTATAATCTCACATATTTCTGGAACACTGCATATCATCCGGCTCCGGGAGACCAGATTTCCGATGAAAGGATAATCGATGTGGTTATAAAGACCGGTCAGGCAAATGCATATACATTCTCTTTGAGTTCGCCTACCCTCGTGCTTTGGAAGACAAAGGGAATGAGCATTCAGGAATTCGTAAACATACCGGACAATATCACTCCGGTTCCGGGAAGCAGCATCGACAATGTCGTGAAGATACCTTATGAATGGGTATATGACGCCGTGGAGGTATTCGACGCCCGTTCTGCCAATAATTCCAAGAGACTTGCTCCATCCGCTGATGCAGGATATGCATTGCAGACAGATGTATTTCTCGGCCATAGTCTGATGAGACACGTAGACAAGGAGGCAAGTGCAGCTTCAGGATATGAGGTGCTCACAGACACCAACAATTCCCTCAACGATTTCTATGAATCCGAAAAACAGTCTCTTTATGAATAAGTTCAGATACATATCGGGATTGGTGCTGCTACTGTGCGGACTGACTGTTTCGGCGCAGAGGTACGAAAGGGTCGTGAAGGACAATTTCTGGAATAGCTCAAGAAATGTGTCCGGCATACGTCAGGATAGCGTATCCCGCTCATATGCAGAGGCTTACGGCAAGTACGAAACCGGAGGATTCCGAGATACCTGGCAGGCTGAAAAAGGCTGGAGTACAGGTGCGGCTACTGCCAGCATCAGACATCTGGAAAGATTGTCCCTGAAGGGTTCGTTCTCCTTTGAACAGACCGAAGGATACGGTATGTGCGGATCGATGTTCATTGACCCGGGATTCTATCCTGTGAATATGCTGGAGTTCACTCCTGGACGCAAGAGTTTGCAGACCTATGCCTTAGACGGAGGATTTTCATACGACCTGACTCCTCGCTGGAGGATCGGAGCGGCAATGGATTTTGAATCGGCCAATATGGCCAAGAAAAAGGACCTCAGACATACGAACTGGAAGCTTGATATGACTCTCGCGCCGGGATTCACTTACCACAGCGGAAACTTTGCCATTGGCGGAAGCTACATTTTCCGTAAAACCAGCGAAAGCATCAAGGCCGAGCAGGTAGGAACGTCCGAATCATCATACTATGCCTTCCTGGACAAAGGGCTGATGTACGGAGTCTATTCGGTCTGGAGTGGCAGCGGACTCCACCTTTCGGAGGCCGGAGTGAACGGATTCCCGGTAAAGGATTTCAGCAATGGAGTAGCCCTTCAGATGCAGTACAATGGCTTTTTCGCAGAAGCCGAGTACCTCCGTACCAATGGAACAATCGGAGAAAAGGAATATATATGGTTCCGCTTTCCTGGTAATGAGATTGGAGTCGTTTTAGGATACCGGAAGGATGGAGAACAGTTCAGGCACTATGCCCGGATCGATTTAGGCTGGAAAGGTCTCGGACTGGATGAAAGCATATTGGAAAAGGTGAGCGAGAACGGAGTCACCTCCGTACTGAACCACGGAAGCAACAGGATACTGACTCAGGAAACGATTTCATTATCCCCTGAGTATGAATTGGTTGGAAAGAAATTCGAAATTCTTGTCGGGGCAGATATCAGATGGAAGAACGGTCTGTCTTCGCAGATGTATCCATTCGTATTTACCCAGAGTCTGATGAACTGGAAGGCCGGAGCCGAGGCCCTGGTACATTTAAATCGGTTCGATCTTGGAGCAGGATTGGCCTTCAGAGGTGGTTCTGTCAAGGAATCCTCCGACAAGGTCACTCAAGACAGCGGAGTGCAGACATCTCCTTTCAGACTGGAAGAATGGTACTCACGCCAGATGGAATTCCTCACGGCCACCAGGTCGGAGGCCTCTTTGTCGCTGAGATACAATTTCCGCAAGGGTATCTATCTGCAGGCCGAAGGTTTCTGGACCCACGGTTTCAGCCTTCCGCAGACCACCGACTCAAATCGTCTCACCACCGTCCTCCGCCTCGGATTGTCCTTCTAAAATTATTGAACGTTGATTGTCATTACGAGCCCCTTGTCATTCTGAGCCCTCTACTGTCATTCTGAGCGAAGCGAAGAATCTCCTCCCTGCCATTCCGAGCCTTTTTGTCATTCTGAGCGAGCAGAAAGCAAAAGAATCCCCCATTGTCATTCTGAGCGAGCAGAAAGCAAAAGAATCTCCCCATTGTCATTCTGAGAGAGCAGAAAGCAAAAGAATCTCCCCATTGTCATTCTGAGGAGCCTGAAAGGCGACGTGAGAATCTCCAAACAAAATATTAAAAACAAATTTATAAAACTATGAAACGTTATCTATCCATCTCTCTCGCAGTGCTTGCCCTAGCAGCCTGCCAGAAACCGGCACAGCCTGAGGCTGCCCCCGGAAAGGTTCAGATCGAACCGGTAATCACCAAAGCCACTGAAGTAAACTTCGAAAGCGGTGACAAGATCGGACTCACCATCGCAAAGGTGAACGACACTCAGAAATATGCAGATAATGCCCTTCTTACATATGACGGAAGTGTATTCAGCAGCGACCTTATGTGGTATGCAGATGCATATTCAGAGGCTGACGTCTATGCCTATTATCCATATTCAGAAGCCGGCACTCCAGCCGCATATTATGCTATAGAAGACCAGACTGAAGGCATCGGACAGGCCGACCTTATGGCCGCATCAAAGACCGGCGTCCTCCCTACTCCAAACGCCATCACAATGGTATTCAAGCACTTGATGACCAAGATTGTAGTCAATATTGACAATCAGTCCGGCGCATCAGTGGAGGAAGTGGGACTTGGTGGCAGCCGCCCGGCAGCAGACATTGACATTGCCACAATGGCCGTATCGGAATACAGCGGCATTCTTCCTGCTATGGAACCTTCTCCGATCAAGGCATTTGAGGCAACAGCCGGTAAGGTATGGAAAGCCATCGTCATCCCAGGCACCACAAAACTCGAACTTATCGTAACCCTCTCCAACGGCAAGAAAATCTCACAGCCGCTCGCAGAGATGACTCTCAAGTCAGGCGGTCAGTACACCATCAACGCCCGTCTCCTTCAGGACGATATGACAGTAAGCGCTTCAGGAGAGATCGAAAACTGGACTGATGAAGGCGAGATCGGATTCGATGGAGAAGGAACCACTGAAGAGCTCCCTGTGGAGTTCACAGAATATGACGGATATTTCGTTTATGACGGAGTGGAATACAAGACCGTGACACTTGCCGACGGAAATACCTGGATGGCAGAAAACCTCCGTTTCATCCCACGCGGAAAGACCGTCTCAAGCGACCCTGCAGAGGATGCCGGCATCTGGTATCCGGCTGCAAATGCAGAAAAGGTTGCAGACCCGGCACTTGCTGAAACACTTGGTCTTCTTTACGATGCCGCGACTGCTTTCTCAGTCGAGGAAGTCACTGCAGATAACGCCGGCACATTCGAAGGTACCCAGGGTATCTGCCCTGAAGGCTGGCACATTCCTACAGTTTCAGAACTCACCGGACTTGTAGGCCAATGTTCAAACAGTGCCCTTACAAATCCAGACGGAGCATATTTCGATCCGGTAATCAAGGGAGCAAGCCTCGCAGCCCTCAAGGAAGCTGGATGGGAATGGCAGTTCGCAAGTATGAGGAATAAGGCCAATACTACCGGAACAGGAAGCTATACCGTTACAAATTATAATGGCGTATACGGTATTATGTCTTATCTCATAGGCTCTTCTACATATAAGACATTCACCAATGAGGATGGCTCACTCAAGAACATTCAGTTCTACTATCTGATGCCGACTTACAACGCCTCAAACGAGAAAGTGAGCGTAGCCTATGGCAACTTCCTCGCTGGAGCATCAGTCCGCTGCGTGAAGAATACCGTCCTCTAAATAAGCCCCAAGCCGGTAAGCAAGTCAAACACCTTTAGAACCTATTCAAAGGGCAATTGGCGTGCTCACCGGTAGCATTTACCTACCGGTAAGCGCGTGAATCACGAACAGACGCCACATATGTCAGATTGTCACGCTCACTGGCTTGGACGGTCGACTTATAATGCACCGCGGTCGGCAAATACGACCTCCGACCGCTCAATCACGCCGTGCAAGAGCTCAGCCAGAAGGCTCTCGCACGGCGTGATTGTGCTTCCACCGCATTTTCCAGAAAAAATCAAATATTTCGGATACGGTGCATATTCTGCGTTTAAAATAACAGATTAATTATCAGTACATTAGCATATCAAGGGTCGGTAAATAAACCGACCCTCAAATATATAACACATTATAAATCAGAGCATTATAAAACACAGTGTTATTAGGAAAGCCATTCCCAAACGATAGCTTCAGGTAGTAACACCTTATTGTTTTGCAACATTTTCCCCCATTTCCGTGTCAGCCTGAATATTTTTCATCTTTACGTCCGCCTCGATCACGCAGTGCAAGAGCTCAGCCTGAAGGCTTAAGGAGCTGCTACATCGTTCTTTGGTTTTCCTGCACAGCTCGCATCACGATCCATACAAGCACCAGCACAAAGCAGGCAGAGCAGCCCTTGGGCTGAGCTGCGGAGCCTGCTTTGAGCAGCCGAATCCCGTATATTTCGGCAGCGGTGCCTCACAAATGAAAACCTTCCACACTTCAAATCTGCCGAAAGCAGCCAATTGCACCCACCTTCAGCAGATTCTATATATGTATATTTTACCGGAACATATATCGTTCCCCAATAAACTCCAAGCCGGTGAGCAGGTAGCATTTACCTACCGGTAAGCGCGTGAATCACGAACTGACGCCATATTTGCCAGATTATTGCGCTCACCGGCTTGGAAGGTCGACTTATAATGCACCGCGGTCGGCAAATACGACCTCCGACCGCTCAATCACGCCGTGCACGAGCTCAGCCCAAAGGCTCTCGCACGGCGTATTGTGCTTGCAGAAGTAAAAGTTCTGAATGGACATAAAACGTAGAACAGTTGTGGAACAATTTGTCTGACTTTTTATAAAAATAGAACAAATTTTGTCGATAAAATCTACCCTGCAAGCACCTGAAAAGCCATTTTTATCAAATAGTCGTATTCTTTTTGATTATACGGATAACACTCCTGAACTTTGCAGAAAATTATGACTATGACAGAAACAGGAGAAATAGTAGTATATCAGCCTGATGAGATGATAAGGCTGGAGGTAAGGGTAGAGGAAGAAACCGTATGGCTTAACCGACACCAGCTGGCTGATTTATTTGGCAGAGATATTAAGACTATAGGAAAGCATATCAATAATGCTTTGAGAGAAGAGTTGATTGATTTATCAGTTGTCGCAAATTTTGCGACAACTGCATCTGACGGGAAAACATACTCAGTGGAATATTATAACCTTGATATGATTCTTTCTATTGGATTTCGTGTAAAGTCCCAACGCGGTATCCAATTCCGCAAATGGGCGAATTCAGTCTTGAAAGAATATCTCCTGAAAGGATATGCCATCAATAATAGGGTTACCAATGTAGAAGATCAATTGAAAGAACATAGAAGAATTTTAGACGAGCACAGCAGACAAATCGACTTCTTTATACATACATCCCTTCCTCCCATCGAAGGAATATTTTATGATGGCCAGATATTCGATGCATATGTCTTTGTCAGTAATCTGATCAGGTCGGCCCAAAAACGGATAGTCTTGATTGATAACTATATAGACGACAATGTGTTGCTGACGCTATCCAAGCGTACAACAGGCGTATCTGCTGAAATCCGTACGGCACGGCTGTCTCAACAGCTTCAGCTCGATCTACAACGGCACAACAATCAATACGAACCTATATCAATCGTTCAGAAACAAAACATCCACGACCGGTTTCTGATCGTGGATGATGATGTCTATCATATCGGCGCATCTCTGAAAGACCTTGGTAAAAAACTATTCGCCTTCTCGAAGATGACGATTTCTCCGAAGTTACTGTTATGAACATTTTCATATTTTCGACCTATGAAAATGCCACCAGTGGGCTGCTGAACTTACAAATCCTCTCCGGCGTGCCTTGACACTCCGGACTCTCGATATGCTCTGCCTGGATTAGACATTTAGGAAATTCGGTCGGCTTACGCAAGGACTTGTTATTCCTGGACACAACGGACAGAGTACCCGCCTGCACGGCTGTCGTCGCTCATACTGATATGGCTGCTGTTAAGGCGGAGGCCGTAGGCTGTGTCTCTGTACGGCCTCGAAGACCAATAGCGACCGTAGCCGCCTCGACCGCTGGCATCGGCGCCGCCGTAGTAGTCGCGGTAACCGGCAGCAGGGAAGAATACCTGAGGTACACTTGCTGTATATGAATTCGGACCACTGAACCATCTTCCGCTCCGGCCATTATCATCTGTTGTCCAAGATGAATAATTGTTATTCAATTCAACAAGCTCTGCAGAAGTAGGCACACGCCAGCCTTCCGGACATGGATCATTCTCAGTCTTGACTGGATTAGAATCCGTACCTGAATTCCACAATTTACTATCTTGAGGATATAACCAGTCATAATTAAGTTCCGAGGTGCTTGTGAAGAATACATTAGATTTGCTCTTATGTTGGCCTGTTATTGCTGAGATTCCTCCCTCTTCGATTGTAGGTGTTGTTGCATCTCCATCATATCCCTGGCCATACTTCCTTCCCCACTGGTATAGTTTGCCATACTTGAAATCATCCTTATGATAGCCACAATTAACCGGAGCCCAGATAGCCATACCTATCGCTGTTCCCTTGCCGTGATTGACACCGTATTCATCGACATAGTCTGCAGTAGCCACTACGCGAGAATAAACGGTAACAGTACATTTGGCAACCTTACCACCAGCTGAAGCTGAAATATTTGCTGTTCCTGCTGAGATACCGGTAACATAACCTGACTGGTCAATGGTTGCAACTGACGGCATATCTGAACTCCATACTACAGTCTTATCAGTAGCATCCTTAGGCTTTACCGTAGCTGTAAGCTGATATGTATCTCCATCATATAATTTCAAAGAAGTCGAGCTGAGGGACAATGTTACGACCGGAACAATCAGCTCATCATCTCCCGGCTCCTCTTCAGACGGATTATTGCCCAGCTTGAATGCCGGCATATTAAGTATCGACGATCTGAGAACTGTATTGGCCTTGTCTGTCTCGACAGAATAGGTCTTGCTGTCTGCATCTGTAACTGTAACGGTGAAACCCCTGCTGAAAAGCACTGGAGGAAGGGCGATGATGAACTCGGTTGCTGTGCTTTCATTAAGCTGGATGCCGCTGCCGCAATTAAGAGTTATAGTTTTTGAAGCACCTGAAGCCATTGTGATGGCTGGTTTGGTCTCGTCGGTGTAGGCAGTGACTGTGGCAGCTCCTGAGAGTTTCTCGTTGTTATTGCCCTGAAGCTTGATGGACTTGACCTTCTGGGTTCCGCGGAGCTGCAGCTTCATTCCGCCAAGGACATTCTTGAAGACGATGTTATTGTCTTCGCTCACGGCTACCATTGCCATTGAACCGTTGCCGAAACTTTCGGTAGCGTAGGTCTGCTCGGAAGGGAGAACGATATTCAGTGCGTAATTATTGTTTGATTTCTCAGCCTCTGCTGTTGCGGAATATGGATAATATACGACGTTATGATTCCAATCGGTGCCACCATAAAGGTCATCGGAATTTCCTGTTGCCTGCTTTACAAAACGTTCGGATGTCTTGCCGACGCTTTCTTCTGAGACCTGGTATTTCAGACCAAGTGACGATTTCATAAACGCAACGACCTGGTCGCCTTCTGACCAACGGATGTTGTTATGGGCATCCATATAGGTCTTGGTGGCGGTTTCCTGCTCGATCTGGGCGATGAGGAAGTCTGTGTCCTGTACTGGAACTGGGGATTCTACTTTATTGCAGGCGGCGATAAGGGTAAGGGCTGCGATATAGATTAGTGACTTTTTCATAAGAGTTATTGATTAAAAGATTCTCACGTCGCTACGCTCCTCAGAATGACAGAGAGGGATGCTCCTCAGAATGACAGAGAGGTAAACTTCTCTGAATGGAAGAGAGGCAACGATTCAGCGATAAGAAATGGGCTTACCGATAATTACCAGATGCCTTCGTTTTCTTCAAGGGTTTCTGTTCCCGAACTTGCACAAAGAACTCCTTCTGAATAAAGTTCCAGCACCTGAACGGCTGGAGATAGATACTGCTTTTCTTCCATAGGATTTACTTTCCTCCCCACTTGGGAAAGATATTAAATTAAAGTGCCGAGTGGGGTAACTGGCAGTGTGACTTGATGCAAATCTACCGATCCAGCCAGCGGCACATAAAACTAAATTTTATGTAAAATTAGAACTTCTATTCTAATAATAGCCAGTTTTCTTTAAAAAAGCTCAAGTCGCTGAGCAGGTTCAATGTCTCTAGAAGTTATCCATCGATCGATTGGCCTGCACATCGGCGTGGGAGTTCTTTTTATGATGCACCGCGGTCGGCAAATACACCCGTCGACCGCTCAATCACGCTGTGGAAGAGCTCAGCCCAAAGGATCTCGCACGGCGGATTGTGCTTCCAGCGCATATTCCAGCAAAAAAAATCAAATGATGCTTGGACAATACAATCAGTGTGCAAAGTAACATCTTGAGTATCCGAAACTTAGCACAACAAGGGTCGGTAAATAAACCGACCCTTAAACATATAACGCATTATAAATCAGCGCATTACAAAATACAGCAGTCCTTTACTTATCACTCACAGTGATCTGCCCGTCAAGGACGTCGATCAGGATGGTGGAGTCGCGGTGGACGTGGCCGTCGAGGATGGACTTTGCGAGGATATTGATCAGCTCCTTCTGCATCAGTCGTTTGATCGGACGGGCTCCGTATGCCGGCTCGTAACCCTTGGTAGTCATATATTCCTCAAAACCGGATGTAAACTCGATGGAAACTCCGTTTTCGGAGAGTTTCTCCTGAAGGTCACGCATCTGTATCCTGAGGATGTCACGAATATCGGTCTGGGAGAGAGGTTCGAACATTATGACCTCATCGATTCGGTTCAGGAATTCCGGACGGACCGTACGTTTGAGTACTTCAAGGACTTCATTACGACAGTCAGCAAGCATCCTTGTACGCTCCTCGCCCTCTACCGGAAGATGCTCCATAAATGTCTGGATGATGTCGGCGCCGACATTGGAAGTCATAATCAGAATCGTGTTCTTGAAATCCACCGTACGGCCTTTATTGTCGGTCAGACGGCCGTCATCAAGCACCTGCAGAAGAGTATTGAATACATCAGGATGCGCCTTTTCTATCTCGTCCAGAAGCACCACTGAATATGGCTTGCGGCGCACCGCCTCGGTCAATTGACCTCCTTCATCGTATCCGACATATCCCGGAGGTGCTCCTACCAATCGGCTTACAGAATGACGCTCCTGATACTCGCTCATATCTATGCGGGTCATCATATTCTCATCATTGAAAAGGAACTCGGCCAGAGCCTTGGCCAGCTCGGTCTTTCCCACACCTGTAGTACCCATAAAGAGGAAGGAACCGATCGGACGTTTCTCATTCTGAAGGCCGGCACGGGAACGACGCACGGCATCTGCAACTGCCTCGATGGCGGTATTCTGTCCCACTACCCTCTTATGAAGTTCAGTTTCCATACGCAGAAGCTTCTCCCTCTCGCTCTCCAGCATCCTGCGCACCGGTATGCCCGTCCATTTGGCGACGACTTCAGCGATATCCTCCGGAGTCACGGCCTCGGTGATGATAGGATCATTGATCGCTGCCTGACGTGCAGTAAGTTCATCTATGCGAGCCTGAGCCTCGGCCATCCTGGCATATCTGATCTCTGCCACCTTACCATAATCACCTGCTCTTTCAGCATTGTGAGCCTGGATCTTATAATCCTCCATCTTCTGACGCTGTATCTGGAGTTCCGATAGAATATTCTTTTCCTCATCCCAGCGCTTGCGCATCTCATCTCTCTGAGCATTCAGGGTCTTGAGCTCTTCCTTTATCTTATCCATCTTAAGAGACACCCCCTCACGTTTGATGGCTTCCCGCTCAATCTCGAGCTGACGGATGCGGCTGTCAAGTTCTGCAATAGGTTCAGGCACGGAATTCATCTCCAGACGGAGCTTGGAAGCAGCCTCATCCACAAGGTCAATTGCCTTGTCAGGAAGAAAACGGTTCGTGATATATCTATGAGACAGTTCGACCGCTGCTATAAGCGCATCATCTTCAATGCGTACCTTATGATGATTCTCATATCTTTCTTTCAATCCTCGCATAATGGAAATGGATGCCGCTGGGGACGGTTCGTCTACCATTACCATCTGGAAACGCCTCTCAAGGGCTTTATCCGCCTCAAAGTATTTCTGATATTCATCCAAGGTTGTAGAGCCAATGGTACGGAGCTCACCTCGCGCCAGGGCAGGTTTCAGAATATTCGAGGCATCCATCGCTCCGGATGTCCTTCCCGCTCCCACCAATGTATGGATCTCATCAATGAACAGAATGACCTCTCCTTCGCTTTCCACGACTTCCTTCACGACGCCCTTGAGCCTTTCCTCGAATTCACCCTGATACTTGGCACCCGCAATAAGGGCTCCCAAGTCGAGGGAATATATCTTCCTGCTCTTGAGATTTTCGGGAACATCACCGTCAACTATCTTCTGAGCGATACCCTCGGAGATAGCCGTCTTGCCGACTCCCGGCTCTCCTACCAATATAGGATTGTTCTTTGTCCTTCTGCTGAGGATCTGAAGAACTCTTCTGATTTCCTCATCTCTGCCGATCACTGGATCAAGCTTACCTTGAGCCGCCCTCTCGTTGAGATTGACGGCAAACCTGCTTAGGTTTTCAAATCTGTTTTCCGTCATATTATTGTCCGTTTTAATGTTCAATATCAATATCTTCGGGCCGGCAAAAAGCACAATAAGCCGTCTGCTCCGAAGAACAGACGGCTATAGGTCAAAATGTATTCCAATCCTGTCTTTCTGACAATTTGTCAGTCAGACCGGTGACTCAAATTACTCAGCTGGAGTCTCTGCAGGAGTCTCTGCCTCAACTGCCGGTGCTTCCTGAACAGCCTCTGGGAATACAGGAGCAGCTGCCTCAGTCTCGAGCTTGTCAGTGTAGTCAACATCAGCAGCCTTGTTGCCAAGTGAGAATGTTGTTACAATTGAAAGCACGAAGATGAATACAACGAGTCCCCAAGTGATCTTCTCGAGGATGTCAGCTGTCTGGCGCACGCCGAATGTCTGGTTACCTGCAGTAAAGTTGCTTGCGAGTCCGCCTCCCTTTCCGTTCTGGAGAAGGACGATGAGTGTAATGAGAACGCTTGCAATGAGAACAAGCACTGTCAAAACTGTAAAAAGTGCATTCATATCGTTAATACTGATTTAATTCGTCAATTTTTTGAATAAGGGCTGCAAAGTAAGCATTTTTTTCTGGATATGCCAAAATTAGTTTTGAATAAATGCTTTTTGCCTGTTCCGGATAGCCCTGTTCGAGGTAAATTCGGGCCAACGTTTCGGTATAAAGGTCGAACTCCAGATCGTGGACTTCTTCCGGTGATGGCTTGCCCTGACGTGCCTTTGCCGCATAACGGGAGAAGACATTGTCATCGGACTTGCGGACCTGGTCGTACTCATCCTGAGAGAAATAATCACCGACACCGGCATATACCTTCCTGGAGCTCACCTCGGCAGGCGCATTGTCTTCTTCCTTTTTCTCGACAATATAAGATTTAAGGAGTTTCTCGACATCAGCATCTTCCCAATCCGAACGGCGCGCTGCCCTCATCATATCGGAAAGTTTTCCTCTCGCACCGATATACATTGCGGCATCAGCATATTGAGCCTCTCCCCAGCCGTCGCCTCCCATACGACTCATCCTCTCGCACAATTCCTTCCTTGCACCGCCGAACCAAGGATAAAGGTTCACGACCCCTGTCAGCTCATCGAGGGTAAGTTTCTTTATGTCAATATATCCGCTCATATTACCAGTTTGCTACTGTTCCGTTGAATATATCCTCACAGAGCTGTTCCACGATATCCTCACAGAGACCAGCCTCTACAGCATCCAGGGACATAGTAGCGTCAAAGTCCTGATAAGCAGAGAAAGACTTGTTCTCAAGACTCTCTTCGGGGTATTTCCTGTTGATGAATTCGATCTTCACAGTCACTGTAAGTCTGTTCTGAGCGGCCTGCTCGTTAGCAGTAATCGCCGTTGCCTTGACATCATATCCGGTCACAGCACCTATTATCTCAAGATCACCATCAATGTCCACCAGCTCCAGCTTGGTGAGTTTTATGAACTTTTCCTGCATCTGCTCTGTAAGCATATTGCTCAAAGAAGGATTAACCTTCGGAGCAAGGTACTCGAAATAATTGACGGTCACAGTCTTGACATCTGGTGCAATCGAAGTACCTGTGAATGAATATATGCCACAGGAATGGAGAAGCGGCAATGTCGCCATCAATGCAAGCACCGCACAGAAGCTTGCCCATATTGTCCTTTTTACTTTCATTTTCCCAACTGTTTTATCTTTCTGTAAAGTGTCCTTTCCGATATGCCGAGTTCGGCAGCAGCAGCCTTCCTGTTTCCATCGTGCTTGCGCAGAACCTTCTCTATCAGTTCCATATTCGATGCCTTTATGGACATATCTTCCGGTTCACGGACATCATAATCCTGATCCTCAGGGTCATCATCATAATCATACATATCCTTTGCAACCTCCTGAGGCTGAAGCATCTGAGACTGTTCCGGAGGTGCAATTGCAGGAGTCTTACCGTTTGCAAGTCCTGCCTCCATAACTATCTTCTTGAGATATTCCACATCCTGCTTTAGCTGGAAAATGGATCTGATGATAGCCTCTCTTTCTGCTGCACTTTCAGGAGTTTCCTGTTGGGACGGACTCATTGCAGGAAGGAGATCCGGCTGTTCCGTCGGGATATACCGCGACAAGACATCCACATCTATTATGGATTTGTCCGAACCAGGGGATAATCTTCCTGACTCCAGTGCAGAAATGGTCTCAGCCACATTCTTGAGCTGCCTGATATTTCCCGGCCACCTGTATTTCTTCAGTATGATGGATGCATCTTCAGTCAGAGCGACTCTTGCATATCCGTACTTCGCCGAAAAATCCGAAGCGAACTTACGGAACAGAAGATTTATATCATCTGGCCTTTCCCTGAGAGCAGGCATCGTGATACTGACGGCATTGAGCCTGTAGTACAGATCTTCGCGGAACTTTCCCTTCGAGACAGCGTGAAAAAGGTTCACATTGGTAGCAGCTATCACACGCACGTCCGTCTTGAGCACCTTTGACGAGCCCACTCTGATGAATTCTCCTGACTGGAGTACCCTCAGAAGCTTAGCCTGTGAAGCCATCGGAAGTTCTCCGATTTCATCCAGAAATAAAGTACCTCCGTCAGCTTCTTCGAAATAGCCTCTTCTCATCTCGTGAGCTCCGGTAAAGGATCCTTTTTCGTGACCGAAAAGTTCCGAATCTATCGTACCCTCCGGAATAGCTCCGCAGTTGATAGCGAAGTATTTGCCACTTTTGCGGGCACTGTTCTGATGAATGATCTTCGGTATATTCTCTTTTCCTACACCGCTCTCACCGGTAACAAGTACAGTGATATCTGTAGGAGCAACAGCAAGAGCCACCTCGAGCGCACGGTTCAAGGCGGGATCGTTACCGATTATATCATATCGGTTTTTAAGACTCTGCAATTCCTGATTTGTCATAACGGGACAAAGTTACGAAAAGGCTTGAAAATATTTAAATATAATATAAAAATTATAACTATCTTTGCGCTGTATATACCCTTTCGATAAAATTCGAAAGAATAAAATGAAACCAAACCAAATAAAAACAATACAAAATGAAGAAAATCACTAAAATGCTGTCTGTTGCTGCTCTCAGCATCGCAGCTGTAGCCTGCGGTTCACCTGAGAAGATGGCCAAGATGGCGGAAAACGTAACTGTAAAGTGCAACCCTGCAGTTCTTGAGGTTGTAGGCGGAGAAATCGTAGCTGACGTTACAGTAACTTATCCAGAGGATTATTTCCACCCTAAGGCTATTCTCGAAGTAGTACCTGTAATCGTTTACGAAGGTGGAGAGGTTGCTATGGATTCATTTATGTTCCAGGGCGAGAAGGTCAAGGACAATTTCCAGGTAGTTCCATCTGACGGAGCGACTGTAACAAAGAAAGTTAAGTTCCAGTATGTTCCAGGTATGGAGAAGTGCTATCTTGAGCTCCGTGGTACAGTAAGCCACAAGGCAAAGTATGCTGACCTCCCTTCAAAGAAGGTTGCTGACGGTGCCAACACTACCTATATGCTCGTATGCCAGAAGGGTAAGGTAGATCTCAAGGCTGACGGATATCAGGAGATCATCAAGCAGACTGCCGAGGGTCAGATCCTCTATCAGATCAACAGCGCAAATGTAAGAAACAACCAGCTTACTTCACAGTCAATCAAGGATTTCCAGGCTGCTCTCGACGAGATCAAGGCTAACGAGCGCAAGACCCTCACAGGTACTGACATCGTAGCTTACGCTTCACCAGACGGTAAGGAAGATGAGAATGCAAAGCTTTCAGACAAGCGTTCTGTTTCAGCTGAGAAGGCATTCGGCAAGGTGACTAAGAAGCATCCGGTGGATGGTCCTGTAAACGTTTCAAGCATCGCTGAGGACTGGGAAGGATTCCAGGAACTCGTTGCTGCTTCAGACATCGAGGACAAGGAGCTTATCATCCGCGTTCTTTCTATGTACAGCGATCCAGCTGTCCGCGAGAAGGAGATCAAGAATATGTCTTCAATCTTCAAGACTCTTGCTAAGGAGGTTCTCCCTGAGCTCCGTCGCGCAAGATTCATCGCTAACGTTGAGTTCCAGAACTATACAAACGAGGAGCTTCTCCAGCTTATCGACGAGAACATCGACGTTCTTGATGAGACAGCTCTCCTCCGCGCAGCTACTCTCGTTAAGGAGAACGAGCAGAAGGCTGAGCTTTACAAGAAGGCTGCTGACAAGTTCTCAAGCAATGCCGCTCAGTACAACCTTGCTGTCGTTTACCTCAATATGGATGAGAACAGCAATGCTAAGAGAGCTCTTGACAAGTGTGAGCAGGATGCTGACTGGAACAATGCAATGGGTGTTATCGCTCTCCGCGAGGGTGAACTTGCACAGGCTGCCAAGTATTTCGCTGCCGCAGGTACCGAGACTGCAAAGGAGAACCTCGCAGTTATCGACGTTCTTAACGGTAAGTACAGCGATGCTGCTGCTAAGCTTGCCGGCAAGAAGGGATACAACGCTGCTCTCGTAGCTCTCCTCAACGGCAACAACGCTCCTGCTGCTGCTCTCGAGTGCGAGTGCCCACAGGCCGCTTACCTCCGCGCAGTTGCTGCTGCTCGTCAGGGCAATGCCGCTGCCGTAGCAACTAACCTCGACGCTGCAAAGGCTTGCGAGAAGCTTGCTGCAAGAGCTGCAAAGGATATCGAGTTCGCTCAGTACAGATAATTCTTACTTGAACATATGAAAAAAACTCCTGATGTCAGACATCAGGAGTTTTTTTTTGAAACTGTCAATATAAATTATTTATTGGCCTTGATAAAATCAATTATCTTCACCAGATCCTCCGGCTCCTTCCATTTAATATCATTGGCCTTAAGAAAGGCTGAAAAGGCCTTCTTATCGATGCCTGTCATATTGATGACATTACTCTTATTGGCAAAAATAAGAAGATTGTCAATGACGATATATACCTTTTTAGTAACAGGAACCTTATCGGAGTCATCCTTGATGGCAAGCAGATCCTCATACTTGTCTGTAATGAGATATCCGTTGAAACTTCCGTTATTCTCCTGATGAGAGAATGTCTTGTCTCTGTTTGCAACAGCGCCACCATAAGCACCGTCCCTGCTTATTATACCGGTAAAATTGGCCAGGGTCTCCAGCACGACAAAACCACCTTCTGCCTGAGCCAGCACCTTGAACATCTTGCCTCCAACATTGCGATAGACATCATCACCTATTGTCATAGATTTGATTCCGACTGTAGGATGCTCCTTGATGGTACCGTTGTTAAGGTAGTGCAATGCACCGACATTGAGATGGATATTATAACGTCCTTTCTCAAACTGGCCGCCCATCTTCTCCACTTCGCCTTCCACAAAGTCAGGATACATATAAGGCCAATTGACTGTCGGCGAGACATTCTGAGCGACAGCAACAACTGCCGACAAAGCGGCAACACAAAAGATCAGTAACTTTTTCATAGCAGTTATTCTTTATGCTCTGCCTTTGATTCAAGGAAGAGTTCGTCCATCTGTTCCTGGTCGATGTATGAAGGAGAATCGATCATAACATCACGCCCCTGATTGTTCTTAGGGAATGCGATGTAGTCACGGATTGTCTCCTGACCTCCGAAGAGCGAGCAGACGCGGTCGAATCCGAATGCGAGACCTCCGTGAGGCGGAGCACCGAACTTGAATGCGTTGATAATGAAGCCGAATTTGTATTCAGCATCCTCCTTGCTGATGCCGAGAACCTCGAACATACGCTCCTGCATTGCAGCCTCGTGGATACGGATTGATCCTCCACCGAGCTCGGTACCGTTGAGAACGAAGTCATAAGCATTGGCACAGACCTTCTCGAGATCTTCCTTCTTGTCACTATAGAAAAGCTCGAGGTGCTCCGGCTTAGGAGCAGTGAAAGGATGGTGCATTGCATAGAAACGCTGAGTCTCGTCATCCCACTCCACGAGAGGAAAGTCCACCACCCAGAGAGGTGCGAAATTGAACGGATCACGAAGACCGAGGCGGTTACCCATCTCGATACGGAGTACTCCGAGCATATTCTGTGTCTTTCTCTTTGCTCCGCACAGAACGAGCATCATATCGCCCTTCTTTGCACCGAGGCGGTCAGCCACTGCCTGGAGCTGCTCCGGAGTGTAGAACTTGTCGATCGAAGACTTGATGCTTCCGTCCTCGTTGAGCTTGATGTAGACGAGTCCCTTTGCACCCACCTGAGGTCTCTTCACCCACTCTGTAAGCTCATCGATCTGCTTGCGGGTATAGCCTGCTGTACCTTCTACATTGATTGCTCCAATATAATCTACGCTATCGAACACTGAGAATCCGCAGCCCTTCACAAGGTCTGTAATCTCGTGAATCTTCATATCGAAACGGATGTCCGGCTTGTCCGATCCATAGAAATCCATTGCATCATACCAGCTCATACGCGGAATACGCTCAGCGATTTCCACATTGAGGACATTCTTGAAGAGGGTTCTCATCATTCCCTCGAATGTATTGAGCACATCCTCCTGCTCAACGAAAGACATCTCGCAGTCGATCTGAGTGAATTCAGGCTGACGGTCAGCACGGAGGTCCTCATCACGGAAACAGCGTACGATCTGGAAATAACGGTCGTAACCGGCTACCATAAGGAGCTGCTTGAATGTCTGAGGAGACTGTGGAAGAGCATAGAACTGACCAGGGTTCATACGTGAAGGAACCACGAAGTCACGCGCTCCCTCCGGAGTAGATTTGATGAGATATGGAGTCTCAATCTCAAGGAAGTTCTGAGCATCGAGATAGTTGCGCACTTCGTGAGCAATCTGGTGACGGATCTTGAGAGCTCTCTGAAGAGGGCCGCGGCGAAGGTCGAGATAACGATATTTCGCACGAAGCTCCTCACCGCCGTCGCTTTCTTCCTCGATTGTGAATGGAGGAGTATTGGCCTTGTTGAGCACCTTGATTTCGCTGAGGGTGATCTCGATGTCACCTGTAGGCATCTTAGGATTCTTGCTCTGGCGCTCGATCACTTCACCTGTCACCTGGATGACCCACTCGCGACCAAGGCTTGAAGCCGTCTCTACAAGTTCTGCCGCAGCGTGTGCATCCACCACAAGCTGAGTGATTCCATAACGGTCTCTAAGATCCACGAATGTCATTCCGCCAAGCTTTCTTGACTTCTGCACCCATCCGGCCAATGTAACGCTCTGGCCTGCATTTTCAATGCGGAGTTCTCCGCAGGTATGTGTTCTGTACATATAGTGTTGTTTTTATATTTTCGTAATAACTTACAAAAATACGAAATAAATAATAATTGTAATACATTTGCAGGCGTAAAATGCATTTAGGATATGTGGCTTATACTCGCTTTCTTCTCTGCAGCAATGCTCGGATTCTATGATGCCTCGAAAAAGGCTTCGCTGAAGGACAATGCGGTCCTTCCCGTACTGCTGCTGAATACGATATTCTCGACGGTGTTATTTTCACCTTTTCTGTTGGATTATCTCGGTGGATTCGGATGGTTCGGAGGAACATTCCTTGACATCTCTCCATTCTCAGGAGAAACCCACACACCTGCAAATCAACAGATTACAGAAACTGCGTGCTCACTACCGACGGCACGCAGTGCGCACAACTTCCTCGGAATCAACCCATTAAGCCCCTCCTCTCTAACCATCAAGGCCCATCTGATGGTAGTCCTGAAGGCCTTCATTGTGCTTTCATCGTGGATCTGCGGATATTTCGGACTGAAGCACCTGCCATTGACAATCGTCGGCCCGATCAATGCGACAAGGCCGGTACTTGTGCTGCTGGGAGCATTGCTGATCTTCGGCGAGAGGCTCAATATCCTCCAATGGACCGGCGTGCTGCTGGCTCTGGCATCAATCTTCCTGATGAGCAGGGCAGGAAAGAAGGAAGACATTGATTTCAAGAGCAATAAATGGATATGGTGCGTGGCAGCGGCGACTCTGATGGGAGCGGTCAGCGGACTTTATGACAAGTTCATAATGAAGTCACTCAGTCCGATGTTCGTGCAGAGCTGGTTCAATTTCTACCAGATGATCATAATGACTATAATCTGTGGTTTGATCTGGTATCCGTCCCGCCATAAGACCACCCCGTTCCGCTGGAGCTGGGCCATTCCACTGATTTCCATATTCATCTGTATCGGTGATTTTGCTTATTTCACTTCGCTCAGCGAGCCGGATTCGATGATATCAGTCGTTTCATTGGTCAGACGCAGTTCGGTGATAATTTCATTCCTGTGCGGAGTAGTGATTTTCAAGGAAAGAAACATCAAGGCTAAGCTGGTGGATCTGGCCCTCATCTTGCTGGGAATGGCATTCATCTGGATGGGCACACTATAGTGCGCCGTACAATACGTTTATATCGCTGAACATCAACGAATTGCAAAAAACTGTGGTTATTTAGAAGGAAAGAGGTTATATTTGTATAAATTTTGACATTACCATATGGAAGTTAGAGCAAAGAAGGCCCTGGGCCAGCATTTTTTGACAGACCTGTCAATCGCACAGAGAATAGCAGAGGCACTTATCGTACCTTGTCCCGGGCTTGAGAAAATAAACGATGCGGAGAATCCGATGCCTGCACTTGAAGTAGGTCCCGGAATGGGAGTACTCACTCAATATGTACTCCAGAGACCTGAAGTGGACCTTCGTATGGTGGAAATCGACACAGAATCTGTCGACTACCTTCTGGTACATTTCCCTCAGGTGAACGGAAAGCTGATTGAAGCAGATTTCCTGAAACTGAAACTTGAAACATTCTTCCCGGAGCAGTTCTGCGTCATCGGAAACTTCCCTTACAATATCTCATCACAGATCTTCTTCAAGGTCCTTGATTACAAGGAGCAGGTTCCTCAGGTGGTGTGTATGATCCAGAAGGAAGTGGCTGAGCGTATCGCAGAGAAGCCAGGAACCAAGACATACGGCATCCTTTCCGTACTTCTTCAGGCCTGGTATGACATCGAGTATCTCTTCACCGTAGGAGAAGGTGCTTTCAACCCGCCTCCAAAGGTTAAATCAGCCGTAATCAGGCTTGTACGCAACCAGCGCACTTCATTAGGATGCGATGAGGCTCTTTTCAAGACCGTCGTAAAGACAGGATTCAATCAGCGCCGCAAGACCCTCCGCAATTCACTCAAACCGCTTATCCGTGCCAAGGCTGACCGCGAAGGCTGGAGCGAGGAGCAGCTTGCAGAATTCACTGCAGATCCTGTATTCGAGCTCCGTCCGGAGCGTCTGAGCGTAGAGGATTTCATTGACCTTACTCTGAAATTGGCATAATATGAAATCGATCCTGATCATATTCACTATGCTGGCAATGCTTTGCCCTGTCACTACCGCTTCCGGGAAAAAGGCAGATGACAGCGTGGCAATACAGATGCTGGGCTCGAACAAGAAGGCCAAGACATTGGAAGGTACGACAATGAAGCTTGCAAGACCGGTTCTCAAAAAGACTCCGATGTCCGTCTTTATTGACAATATAGATGCAATGCTGATATGCCCGTTGGATAAGTCTGACAAGGCATACCTTGACAAGGTGGATAAAATGCTCGGCAGCTATACCAAAGTCAACGAGATCGATGACGAAGACTACAGGATGCTGATATACATCAACACCCTGCATAGTAATCGTTTTTCCGAAATAATACTTTATACCACCGATCCGGATAAGACTATTATGGTCTTTTGCGGGGACTTCACCACAGAAGGTCTGACCAAGGTCGGAGAGCTGTCAGACCAGCAGAGAGAAAAGAGAAGGCAATCAAGAAAATAGATTACCTGTCGAACGGATCTCCGTCCGGATCCTGACTTACCACCCAACGGAAAGCATTGACAAACAGAAGATTCTGGGTCGCGTCGATATATTCCTCATCGCCGTGGCCCATATTCAGATATATCATCCTGTAATTGTGGTTGGTCCATACCACTGGCCAATCTCCGGAATATACGATATCCTTTATTCCCAACGGATAATTCTTTGGTGACAGCGAAACAAGGACCTGAATGTCTGCATTGTCCCTTGGAGACGGTGTCCACTGATACCATTCGCTCGCTGGAGCTATGAATTCCTTCGGGAGATTCTTTGTCACCTGATGATCCTGGGTATCAAGTTCGAGAAGCACCGGCTGAGGAGGCCAGTTATTGCAGAGGAACACTCCACCGCCAAGGAATTCGAGAAGCCAAGGCCAATTGGTGTTGCGGTCGTTGTAGGCAGCAGCGTGGAATCCTACCCATCCGCCACCATTCTTCATATACTGTTCGAAAGCCGCCCTTTCTGCCGGAGCCCAAGGTGTCACATTCGGCATAATCACCACATCATATTCCTTGAGTTTTTCATATGGATATTTTGAAAAATCCGTGGTCAGTTCGAGACTGTATCCTTCACCATAAGTAAGTTTCTTGAAAAAGTCGATAGTCTGATGAGCAAACTGGGCGTGAGCTTCCTCAACATTCTCCGAATAATAAAGCAATGCCTTGAATCTCACTCTCTTACCAGCATAGTTGGCAGAACGTGTCTCAGCATATCTATCTCCGAGGATCGACTTGGCAACAGTCTTGCGAAGGTCTCCGTCCTGATTGTCACCATCATAATCCCAATACATCGCACCCTTAAGTCCCTTCTCCAATGCATATTCACATTTGATTCTGAGGGAACGTGGATTTTCGAATCCGAGCTGAAGTACCCCTTCTTCATCTTCAAGATATGGAACCATAGCCTTTTCATCCCACTTTTCCACCACTCCAGTATGACGATGAAGATCCTTATAATCATTGAAACTTGAGATTTTCAGACCACCACGGCCATAGAAAGGCATTCCGAGAACTAGTTTCTCAGCAGGCATTCCGGCAGCGATATGAGCCTTGACTGCCCCGTCGGAAGTGATGCTTCCGCTATTCTCAGACTCGTACAGGGCACTATGATGCTTAGGAGCATTAGCCATATCGTAGGCCATAATGTTCACGAAATCCATATAAGGCTCAATTGCCTTGAAGTCAATATATTCCGCAGATGCAGCACTCGCCAGTGTCAGGAGTCTGTCCTGTCCGAGGGCCTTACGAAGATCCTTCATCAGCTTGGTGAAATTGTCGGTATCCTTCGGTGAAGATGAGATATCGGCAGCAGAGCTTGTAGGATATTCCCAGTCAATATCGATTCCGTCCAGACCGAATTCCTCGACCACTCTGATGCAATCTTCTGCAAAAGATTTGCGACGTTTTCCTTCCATAGCCATTTCACTGAAACGACCGCTTCCCCAGCCACCGACTGAAAGCATCACCTTCAGGTCTGGATTCATCTTTTTAAGTGCAACCATCTGATGAAGTCTCTCAGGATTATCGACCCTGACTCCGTCAAAGGTATCGTTCACGTGACCGAAAGCATAATTAAGATGGGTCATACAGAACGGATCGGGAATGACACGACTCCACGAAGTTACATAAGCAACCACTACACGGTCAGATTCTGCAACAGTTGCAGCTGAAACGCAAATAGCACTGACAATAGCCAGAATGGCTGAAAGGAGTATTCTTTTCATAGTATCGGTATTTAATGTCGATAAAGATACGGATTTTTGCTGACAGTGGCAAAACCACGATTCAGCAACCACCTGATTCACTGAAGCAGTTCCACTCAAAGCACCGTGGCAGGCAAATACGGCCGCCGGCCACTCGATCACGCCGTGCGCGAGCTCAGCCTGATGGACTATATCACGGATAAACGCATCATTAAACTGCTTTGTCCGTATTTTAGCTTGATTTTACGGACAACGAAGATTTGGCAGAGCTGCGAAGCCTGCTTTGTGCTGCCAGAGAGATACACACCACCCATTATTACATCATATAGCGCTGTAGAACATTCGTGGAACAATTTGTCTTGCTTTTTATAAAAATACAACAAATTTCGTCGCTAAAATCTGCCTCAGAAGCACGTAGAAAGCCGTTTTCGCCAAATAGCCGTATTCTTTTTGGTTATACGGATAATGCTCCGGAACTTTGCGGAATAAAATTATGACTATGGCAACAAATCTTTATCAGTCGGAGAGATCACAAGACTATCGGTCAGGGGAGCATTTTGGAACGAAGTGATATAAATAGCTCGTAATTTGCTTTGTTACCAAATATTGGTAACTTTGTGGAAATTTTAATTGGTATGAAAACTACATCAGTGGCACTCGGTCCATATTTCGAAGACTTTATTAAAGCACAGATTTCTAAAGGGCGGTACAATAATGCCAGCGAAGTCATTAGAGCGGCACTGCGTCTTCTGGAAGATAACGAAAGCCGTGTAATGGCATTGAAAGCCGCAATTCAGGACGGTCTGGACAGCGGCGAAGCTGAAGGTTTTGACCCACAGGCTCACCTAACAACACTTAAAAATGTCTAAAGTCCGATATTCAAAGAAAGCAGTAGAAGACTTATCGTCAATCTGGAGATATACGGTCAGGAAATGGTCCGAAAAGCAGGCCGACCGATATTACCAGAACCTCATCACAGCGTGTAATCATCTTATGGATAGCTCGTTATTATCGAGCAGACGTTACCAAGAGATTGCACCCGATCTCTTCGGTGTCAAATCCGGACATCACATCATCTTTTATAAAACCATAAGCGAGAGCGACATCTTCATCATCCGCATCCTGCACGAAAAGATGGATATAAAGGGGCATCTGCAAAGATGATTGTTTCAAGACATTTGCAGCACGCTATCGCAAGGACTTGTTACTGATAGACTACACTTTCATCATTCCGGTCTGAGAAAATGAGAAGGCGAGGACTCCCAGGCACATCGCACCGAAAATCAGGTTTTTCCAGGCAAGGACGAACTGCACGACAGAAGAGCCTTCCGAAAGCCGAGGCAATAAGAAATACACCGCCACGAAAAGAACGGAACAAAGTACAATATCAATAATCAGCGTCTTGACAGCCTGACGACGGTAACGCTTACGAAGCGCCTCACGGATAAGGGCCAATATCCTCATATTTTCCTGTATCTTTTCCTTATCGACACCGTTTAAGGATGCAGGAACCGGCAACAGGTCAATCTGCCGGACAAGATCGGCCATAAATACATCGTCCTTCGGCACAGGAATCTTATTGTCCTGAAAGAATTTCCTTATATCTTTTTCTGTTTTCATAATATTTCCAGATATTGTTTCAAATGTCCCCTCGCCCTCGAAAGATGCGACCTTATTGTCCCTGACGGCATCCCTGTAATCACCTCTATCTCCTTGACCGACTTTTCCTCCATATAAAAGAGCAGTATAACCGTCTGTTCCTGCCGGGTCAGGCTCCCGATGGCAGCGTATAGCTGCTGATATTCGGATTTTTTGTCGGCCGTTGAACCTTCATCCTCGACCTTTCTAACCTCTTGCAGATCAACGGATTCATTGTCAGGATAATTTTGCAGCTGATCGTACCAGCAATTGTATGCGATCCTGAAGAGCCAGGTCGAGAAACGCGATCGGCCCTGGAAACGTTCGAAAGAAAGATATGCCTTAAGCAGCGCTTCCTGGGCAATATCGTCAGCACGGAAACCGTCCCCTCCACACAGACCGCGCAGGAATCTTCTCAAAGACTCCTGCTCGGCTGCTGCCAGCTCTATGAACTGCTGCTTAGTCATTGACCAAAACCGTAATATGACTGTTATTTCTGAAGTTTCTTCTCCTCAGCCTCAATCTCTGGTGCCAGATACTTCTTTCCGACGAAGAATACCACCGCGAAAGCGATTCCTACAGCGATAAAAACTCCACCACCGATATAAAGCATCTCAAGTACAGCCACGTCTTCAAAGGTATCAAGCGACGGACAGATGAGCAATGCCACACCGATAATGAAGCACACGATACCTGTGGTAAGTTTGCGGATGAGTTTCATCTTTGTGTTCCTGCTGCTTTCAGTCTCACTGATCAGGAGTTCAGGATCGATCTCAACACCATTTTCGATAGCCTTCACCAGCACAGCCATCTTCTGATCATTCTTCTTGACTCTTGCACGTGTGATAAGCCATACTACCATAATCGGCAGGACGCACATCACACATATAGGAATGAGAGTTTCAATGATGTTAACAATAGCGTTCATAATACAATTTATTAAAATTAAACTTTTCCCGCCGCCTCTTGTGCGGTTCCGGATGTTAGACTGCCCGGTGGCAGGAAATGTTGCAGTAAATGTATGAAAATTTTGCATATCGCCACCGAGTCACTATCTTTGACATCTGACAATAATGCTATAAAATATGAAGGTACTACTTGTAAACGGAAGCCCTCATAAGGAGGGATGCACATACACCGCCCTTACTGAGGTGGAGAAGGAACTCAATGCGGCTGGAGTGGAAACTGAAATGATATGGCTGGGAGTCAAGCCAATATCGGGATGTCTGGGATGCGCAAAGTGCATCAGGAGGGGGCCGGACGGTGAGCCTGCTTCACTTCGCTGTTTCATAGATGACGAAGTGAACGAATTCCTGGATAAGGCTGAGAAGGCAGACGGATTTATTTTCGGAAGTCCTGTTCATTATGCAGCACTTTCAGGAGCCCTTACATCATTTATGGACCGAGCATTCTACGGCAAGGGAAAGATATTCCGTTACAAGCCGGCCGCTGGCATCGTAAGCTGCCGTCGTGGCGGATCCACAGCTGCATTCGACCAGATCAACAAGTATTTCACCATCTCGTCAATGCCTGTGGTATCATCAAAATATTGGAATATGGTACACGGAAACACCCCTGAGCAGGTTCTCCAGGACGAGGAGGGAATGCAGGTTATGCGCGAACTCGGCCGCAATATGGCCTGGCTCCTCAAATGCATCGAAGCAGGTCGCGCCGCCGGCATCCCTGACCCCGTCAAGGAAAAACCTGTAATGACCAACTTCATCAGATAATTTCCAGCAAACATACACCTCGGTCAAAAAATGCCTTAAAACGGCCAAGGTGTAACGCAAATTGCCCATTTTTCAAGAAAAACAGAACACCTTGGACGATATTCCGCTAAGAAACGTCCAAGGTGTTATTACATTGACTTCGTTGAAGTATTGGAATTACTCCTTCACGCAACGGACTGAATAGCCATAACAACGATAACTACTGCTACCCGACACTGAATATTTAGAAATACTCTGCATATTGGCTGCCCCGTTATTATACGGCTTAGAAGACCAATAATATCCATCAGAACCACGATCATCAGGCTTACCTGCCTTCCATGATGCTCCACTGATCAGGCCCGCCGCCGGCATGAAGAATGTCTGTGACGGATCGTTAGAATCCGTGAACCAATAGCCATTCTGTCCTTCGTCATTTGTAGTCCATGAAGACTTTCGAGATTGTATTGACTTCAATTCATTATATGTCGGCACGCGCCATCCGTCAGGACATGGGTCATTTTCAGTCTTTACCGGAGCGTCCTCAGTTCCGGAGTTCCAAAGTTTATCATCAGACTCGCCTAACCAATCGTTTCCGGCACCTTTAAAGTATGTATTCGCATTATCCGGATCCTGGCCCTCTGCAAGAGTGACTCCACCTTCTGCAATGACTGGCGCTATAGCATCTGAGCCGTCATATCCCTGGCCATATTTCCTTCCCCACTGATAAAGCTTTCCATACTTATAGTCGGTTGCATGATAGCCGCAGTTTACCGGAGCCCAGACTATATCACCATAAGAATAGGTGGATATAAGTATACCTGGGCCATGATCTATGCCATACTCATCAACATAATGGAGTTCAGCAGGGAATACTGTGACAACACACGTCGCGGACACGTCGCCACATTCAGCAGTAATGACTGTATTTCCCTGAGAAACGGCAGTCACATTACCCTCTTGATCAACTGACGCGACATCAGAATCATCAGAACGCCAGACAACAGTCTTATCTGTCGCATTTGCCGGTTCGACAGTAACTGTCAAAGAAACGACTTCGCCTTGCGTCAGTTCCAATGAAGATAGATTGATCTTAACCGATGAGACAGGAATATATGGTTTAGAAACGACAACAGTACATGTGCCGGAAACATCTCCGGAAGTCGCTGTAATCACAGCTGTTCCTTCTGATATTGCCGTGATACGACCACCATCTGAAACCTCAACGATTTCAGGAGCATCTGAACTCCAGACTACAGTCTTGTCTGTTGCATCAGATGGCTGTATCCTCACCATAAGAGCTTTAGAGTCACCTTCTGTCAGCTCTACATATTCCGGAATAACCGCCACCGATGTCACAGGTATTATACGTTTAGAAACGACAACAGTACATGTGCCGGAAACATCTCCGGAAACTGCTGTGATCACAGCCTCTCCTTCTGATTTAGCTGTCACATTACCCTCCTGATCGACTTCTGCGATCTCTGGGGAATCTGAGCTCCACACTACTGTCTTGTCTGTCGCA
>JAGKTT010000060.1 GCA_021153285.1 Bacteroidia bacterium | reverse complement strand
CTTGCCTGGACTATGACTGGAGATGAGGACGGAAAACCTGCATACGGTCTGCTTGTGATATATGGAAAAGATAAGGCAAAGGTAGAGGCTGCGACTCCTCAGGATATGCAGGATGTGGATTATGCTGTTTGTACGCCGGATCTTGCTGTAGGTGAAAATGCTCAGTTCTCTGTGACTGAACTTGATTTTGAAGATCAGTATTATCTCAAGGCATTGGCTTATTCATACGGACGCAGTTATTCTGCTGCGACAAAGGTCTTTGCTGTCGCAACTACAGAGAACCACGCTCCAGAGATCATTGTTCAATACGAAGGAGACATAAAGTTGATGCCTTCACAGACGCTGACAATTCCGATCGAAATTATAGATCCGGATGGACACAATTGCTTCTTGGAGTATGAGCAAGGATCAGCTGCAGATGAAATAAAGTCTAATCCAGACGGAACTCTGCGTCTGAATCTCCACAACATTGCCTGTAACTTATGTCATCAAGGAAAACAGCGCTCCGGTCAAGATTGAGGATAAGGAGATAGAGAATGTTCTTCTCACTGCGAAGGGCAAGGAGTTTATCATTGATATGGGTGAGTATGTGACTGACCCTGACGGTGAGCAGCTTAAGTTTGACATTACGATCTCGAATCCGACTATCGTTCATATTACAGCGAAGAACAACCAGCTCATCGGAACAGCTCTCGGATATGGAGTTGTCGATGTGAATGTAAAGGCGAAGGATGCACGCGGAGAGTCAGTGACATTCGATTTCAAAGTTCAGGTAAAGGATCCTTCAAAGCCGCTTTCGGTATAAAGAGTATAAGCAGAATATCGTAAAACTTTAAGGGTTATGAAGAAGATCATTTATATAGCCGGAGCCCTTATGCTCCTTTTCCCGGCTCTCTCAGGTGCGCAGGCACTTTCATATACAGCAGCTGAAACTGATGCTGCAAGCCTTGGAACTGCCGGTGCAAACCTTGCCCAGACTCATTCGATTGCCGGTGCGGCCTTTTCCAATGTCGCTGCAGTTCCATTCTCTGATGCTAAGTTCGATGCAGCTGCAGGCTTTACAATGTGGCAGCCCTCATCAGTAAAATCCAATATGATCAATGTCGGTGCCGCTTACAATATGAAGAACAAGCTTGGTGTCGCATTTGGATTTATGTACGGAATGAATCCTGCATATGATGTCACAGATGCAAGCGGTGCTGTCAAGGGCCAGTTCAAGCCTTCTGACATCTCAGTCAATGCAGGTTTTGCTTATCGTTTTATCGAGAATCTTTCGGTCGGAGCCAATATAGGTTATGCAACCAGTTCTCTTGCTGAAGGTTATTCTTATGGAGCCCTTGCAGCTGACGTATTCGCAATGGCTAAGTTCGACAGTTTCAAGGTAACAGCCGGTGTGGCCAATATCGGTACTGCCGTGACCTCTAAGAGCGGAGCAAAGTTCGGCCTTCCGACTTCTGCTGCGATCGGAGCAGGTTACGAAACTACATTTGCTGAAAAGCACTCGATCGACGTTCTTCTCGATGCGGACTATTATTTTATGGGAGCTTTTGCAGCTGCTGCAGGTGCGACATATACGTTTGATGATATGGTGTCTGTAAGAGCAGGTTATCGCTACGGTGGAAATTCACCTCTCCCATCTTATGCTTCAGTGGGAGCCGGAGTGAAATTTGCCGGTGTAAAGCTTGATCTTGCGTATATGCTCGCTTCAGGACCGATGAAGAACACTCTCGCAGTTTCTGTGGGATACACTTTCTGATATGACATTTGTCATTTTGATGATTATCGTAATGCTTTCCGTCTCTTGTACAGAGAAGGAAAGCATTACTGCTTCCAAGACTTCCTTGGAATGGACAATGGATGGCGGCAGGAAGACCGTGGATATTACCGCTGATTGCAGCTGGACTGTCACAGCACCGGAATGGGTGACGGCAGAACCTGCATCAGGAACCGGCAGCTCCAGTCTTGTCATCAGGGCTGCAAAGAATGAGGGTATGGAAAGGACCGGCACGCTGATCATCTCATCAGCTGAAGCTATGGCAGAAATTGCTCTTGTCCAGAAGGGAGTGGATTTCAGGGCTGATCAGACAATATTCGAGTTTGCGTCAGACGGGGCACCGATCGACTTTACCATAACTTCCACATATGATTGGAAGATCAATATATCTGAGGAAGCATACTGGGTGAGTGCGGAGCCTCTTTCTGGCAAGTCCGGTGTGACAAAGGTCAGATTGACCCCAGCACCGTTTACCGACAGAACGCCTCGGGACAGAGCATTCCTGACTGTCAATTATGCTACAGGATTCACGATGCTTACCGTCAGTCAGGCACTCCCGAACCGCGCGCCGGCCAAGCCTGAACTTATTGCTCCCGAAGATGGAATTACGGACACCAGAACCAATCCATATTTCAGCTGGAGACCTTCGAAGGATCCGGACGGGGATCCGGTATCATACAGACTTATGGTGTCAGATGATAATGGAAATAATTGGAGCACAACCTCAACAACTCAGCTGCGGTCGAAACATACGGCTGATCTTTCAGAAAATACTTCTCATTTATGGAAAGTACAGGCTGTAGATGCTTTCGGAGCGACAGCTGACAGTGATATCCGTACCTTGACTACCGGTGATGGCGGCGTCTATGAAGATGGGGAAGTCTCTTTGGTGCATACTGAGAGTGCAGGAGCTGATAACCCTGTGCATCTGATCTTTATGGGGGACGGCTTCATTGAGGAAGATTATGCTGAAGGGGGAGCTTTTGACCAGGCTGTGGAACAAGCCGTGAATTCCCTTTTCGATGTGGAACCATACGCTACGTATCGCGATTATTTCAGGATTTCCACTGTCGCTGTATATTCTCAGGAAAGAGGTGCTACAGTAAAGGAAGATATGACTTCAGTGCCTCGGCAGAATGCCGATACTGCCTTCGGAACTGTTCTTGAAGGAGGAAACAGCACGGCCGTGGACAGTGATTATCAGAAGGTGTTCAGCTATGCTGTGACGGTTCCGGGAGTTACTCAGGAAGCTCTTCAGAATACTACGGTTTTCCTTTTGGTCAATATTGATGCATATGCTGGAACCTGTATGATGGAATATACCGGACGTTCTGTGGCAATGTGCCCGATGGGCAGGAATTCCTTCGGCCAGGTAGTGATCCACGAGGGTGGAGGACACGGATTCGGTCGTCTTTTGGATGAATACCGTTATCACGCAGACCGTCTCCCTGATGAAGAAAAGGAAAATCTCAGTCTGTGGAGGAAACAGGATCCGTATTTCGGATATAATATAGATATTACCGGAGAACGCTCCAAGGTGCATTGGAAACATTATTTTGACCGTTCCGGATATGAGGCTGTAGGCCTCTTTGAGGGAGGATATTACTACGATTCGGGAGTATGGAGGCCGGAGGCTATCAGCTGTATGGATGATAACAGGCCATATTATAATGCCCCGTCCCGAGAGGCGATTGTCAGACGGATTATGAGAGCCTCCGGGGAAACATTCAAAATGGAGGACTTTATAAAGAATGACAAGGTCAGGAGAGACCCTACAACAAAGGCCTCCAACTATGTGGAAGCCTTCGTGCCGTTTGCCTCTCCGATTCTTATAGGACAATAGTATTCAATAAAATCAGCCGGCTGATATACCGACGACCCCCGCCTCCCTGATCGGGAGGCACCCCCTAGCCGGGGGTGGCACGTCGTCTATATATCAGTCGGCTGATTTTATTACAATGTATCCTTTCTGAGATCTTCGATGTAGCGGTCGATTCTGTGCAGCTGGCGAGGAATGTCGATCCTTTGAGGACAGTGGCTCGTACACTGGTTGCACCCGATGCAACGTGCGGCCTGTCTCAGCTTAGGGACTGCTCTGTCGTAGCTTACCAGGTATGCCCTGCGGGCCTTCTTGTAATTCTCGTCCGTGATACTCTTGGCTACCTCTCCCTCGTTGACACATTTGTTATAGTGAAGGAGGATGGCTGGAATATCGATTCCGTAAGGGCAAGGCATACAATATTTGCAGTCATTGCAAGGAATTGTAGGGTATTTCTGCATCAGCTCGGCAGTTTCCTCCAGGAACGCCAGCTCATCCTCGGTAAGAGGGACGAGAGGGGAGTAAGTGGATACATTGTCCTGAAGATGTTCCATATAGGTCATTCCGCTGAGGACTGTGAGTACTCCCGGATGCGTGCCGGCGAAACGGAATGCCCAGGATGCCACGCTGCCCTGAGGATTGCGCTCCTTCAGACGGTCGGCTATATGCTGAGGAACCTTTGAAAGTCTGCCTCCAAGAAGTGGCTCCATAATTACGGACTGGATACCTCTCTTGTCAAGTTCTGCCTGAAGATATTCAGCATTGGCATTCCGGCCGGAAGCGTGTGTCCAGTCCACATAGTTCAGCTGGATCTGCACGAAATCCCAGTGGTATTTGTCGTGGAGCTCCATCAGCTTGTCAAAGCCTGCTGTGTCTCCGTGGAATGAGAAACCGAGGTTGCGGATCCTGCCGGCTTTTCTTTCTTCCTGAAGGAAATCCATTATTCCGGTGTCACCGAATCTCTGATTGAATGCCTCGATTCCTGAAAGTGAGTGAAGCAGATAATAGTCAATATAATCTGTCTGGAGATTCTTCAGCGAGTTACGGTACATCTCTATGGAGTTCTCCTTGCTTGCATTGCTGAAATTGGAAAGCTTTGTGGCGATGAAATAGCTCTCGCGAGGATAGCGCTTGAGTGAAAGTCCTGTCGCAGCCTCGCTCTGACCCTGCAGATACACAGGTGCTGTGTCAAAATAGTTCACTCCGTGCTCAATAGCATAGTCTATGAGCCTGTCTACATTGGCCTGGTCGACTATGTCTTTTCCATTCTCGTCCTTTATCATAGGCCAGCGCATACATCCGTAACCGAGGATGCTTACCTTGTCTCCATTGACGCTATTGACCCTATATGTCATTTCGCCGGGTTCTGCGCTTGTCGCAGCTGCTGCCTGTCCGGCATTGGCCTTACATCCGGCCACGGCACTCAGACCGCCCATAACCAAAGCGGCATTTCCTGCTGTCTTGAAGAATTCTCTTCTGTCTATATTCTTTTTCATAGTATTTTCTGTTGTCATTTCGAGCTTGTCGAGAAATCCCTAAATCATCTTATGGACTTCGTGTCCTTCTACGTGAATTGCGGTGAAAGGTCTTGCAGGACACAGGTTCTCGCAGGCACCGCATCCGATGCACCTCTCTTCATTGACTGTAGGAATCATCAGTGACTTAGGGTCGTCAGGATTCTTTCTGACCATTCTGATGGCTCCAGCAGGGCAGTGGCGGGCACAATTGCCACATTTCACACCGTCTGTATTGACTACGCAATTGTCAAGATTCACGACTGCGTGTCCGATCTGGATGGATGTCTTTTCTTCTACGGTCACCGGACGGATCGCTCCTGCAGGACAGATGTCCGAACATTTTGTACACTCCGGACGGCAGTATCCTCTTTCGTATGACATCTCCGGCTGCATCAGTGTAAGAAGCGATGTCGAAGGTCTGAGAACCTGATTAGGGCATACGCTCACGCAGAGCTGGCAGGATGTGCAGTGATCTGCAAAATTCTTGAGGCTCAATGCTCCGGCCGGAACAATAGGAGTCTGACGTTCCGGTTTTTCTGCATTCGAGATAGCAGTAAGACCACCGTCGACCTTCATCTCCTGAGCTTTGGCTGTGGCTGCCGTTCCTGCTATTGCTGTAGAGATCAGGAATGCTCTGCGGCCTTTGTCTGCCTTCTTCCTGTCATCCTGAGCGTTAGCGAAGGATCTCTTCCTAAAAGCATAGTGAATCGCACCATCCTTGCAGCTATCGATGCAGTCCATACATACAACGCAGCGGCTATAGTCGATCTGATGTTCCTTGGTGTTGATGCAGGAAGCCTTGCACTGTTTACCGCAAAGTCCGCAGTTGCGACATTTTTCTGTGTCGATTACTGGGGCAAACAGGCTGAATCTTGAGAAGAATCCAAGAACAGTACCTACAGGGCAGATTGTATTGCACCAGGTTCTGCCGTGTTTCCAAGACAGAATGGCGATTACAACGAAAGTGACAGCTGCAATGATGAATGTGGATATAGACTTGATCCATACATCCACACTGTAGAACGCATAGTTGTCGGCTCTCTCTGCAATCCAGGCAAGGAGATTGTTGCCCCATTGGTACAGAGGGGCAAAGAGATTGGCCGCAATCCTTCCGTATGCGCTGTAAGGCGCAATTATGACTGCCAGCGAGTGAGCTCCGAATACGAGGCCGACGCAGAAGAGCACAAGTACAGCGAATCTGAGCCAGTTCTTTGCCGGCGAGTATGAGAAACGGAAGCGATTCTTATTCTTGGTCTTTCCGTGGAACCAGGAAATGATGTCCTGCATCACGCCCAGAGGGCAGATTACGGAACAATAGATTCGTCCGAAAAGAAGGGTGAGCAGCAGAAGTATTGCTACAATGATGAAGTTGGCTGCCAGAACTGCAGGCAGGAATTGAATCTTTGCCATCCATCCGAGCCAGGCGTGCATAGTTCCGGTGAAATCCAGAAACAGAAGTGTGACGCCGACGAAAAAGATGGCTGCCAGAATAGTGCGGATTTTTTTAAGCATATAGTTAGAGTTTAGTTTAATTGTCATTTCGAGCCTGTAAGGAAATCTCATATTTATCCAGAGCTTTCTTCATAAGTTCCCTTCCTACTTCTGAGATTTCAGCTGCCTTGGCATAGTCGCTGATGTCGTCATAGAGGTCAAACGGCATTTTTACGAGCACTTCCGGCTGGTATCTTTCGGCTGCAGCCTTGGCTATCACGTGGTTCATCAGCGAGAATGTACGTGACAGGATGCTGTAGTAGTTTTCCTCGAAGAAAAGCTCCGGTTCGGGTTCTTCACTGTGCATCTTGTGGCTGATGATCTTGGTTCCCTGATCCTTTGCCAGTCTGAGCTTGTCCATCAGGGTCAGGCTGGAGTTATGGCGGATCGAGTGGAGAATATTTCTTGTTTCTTTCTCCAGAGCCTTTTCTGCGTTGAGACGGTCTTCTTCCTGTCTTGCTTCGTCTATTATTGTCTCTCTGATAGATTCCACATCTACATCGTTTACGTCGAAGGCGACGACAATGTCATTGCCGTTTCTTACGACTCTGTCCAGGGGCATTGTGTTGACTATACCTCCGTCCACTAGAGTGCGGAAGCCATATTTTACCGGCCTGAACAATGATGGGATGGATATTGATGCTCTGACAGCTTCGAATAGAGGGCCCCTGTCGAATATCACTTCCTCTCCGGTGTAAAGATCTGCTGCAACGGCCCTGTACGGGATATTCAGGTCTTCGATGTTGATTTCGGGGACAATCTCCTTGATCGCACCGATGACCTTGTCTCCCTTGACCAGATGGTTCTTGCTTAGCGAGAGGTCCATAAGGGAAAATACCTTCCAGGCATCCAATGAAAACAGCCATTCCTTGATGTCGGACAGCTTGCCTGCGGCATATATTCCACCGATAAGAGAGCCTATCGAAGTTCCTGCAATGGATGTAATGTTGTATCCGCGGCTTTCCAATTCTTCAATGGCACCTATATAGGCCCATCCGCGCGGTCCTCCGCTGGAAAGGACGAGTGCGACATCTTTTGTCTTCATAGCAATGATAATTCACAGAACGCAAATATAACAAAAAAGAACCCATTCGGGCTCTTTTTCTGCTTAATTCATTATGGCACAGTCAAAATATTCATTGAACAATGCCAATGCTCTGTCGAGCTGTTCCGGAGTGTTATGCGGAGTATCTGCTAGCTTGTATTCCCATCCGAGAGATTCGTACTTGTGCTTGCCGAGGGTGTGGTATGGAAGGATCTCCACTCTCTGGAGCATTCTGTAGTCCTTGAAATGTTCTCCGAGAGCTCTGATGTCCTCTTCGAAATCGCTTATTCCCGGAACAAGTACGTACCTGAGCCAGAACGGCTTACCGTTATCTTCGAGCCATTGGGCTGTCTTCAGGGTCTGCTCGTTGCTGCGGCCTGTCAGAGTCTCGTGTCTTGCGTTGTTGAACTGCTTGCAGTCAAGGAGTACAAGATCTGTCTGTCTGAGGAGTTCCTCGATGTCGCTGTTCCAGGCACCTCCGTTGGTGTCGATGCAGATATTGATGCCTTCTTCCTTAAGTTTAGCGTAGAGAGGGAGAAGTTCCTTTGCCTGCATTGTAGGTTCGCCACCAGAGAATGTGACACCTCCTCTTCTTCCGAAGAAAGGCTTCTGGCTGACAGCCATCCTGACTATATCTTCAATCTCGGTAGGAGTGCCTCCGTCAAATGTTATTGTGTCAGGGTTTGCGCAATAGAGACACTTGAATGGGCATCCCTGCAGAAAAACGACGAGCCTGAGTCCCGGCCCGTCGTATGTTCCCATTGATTCGTATGAATGGACTTTAATCATATTGCAAGATCCCCGGACGAGCCGGGGATGAGGATTAGAGTGATTCGTGGAATGTTCTTGAAATTACTTCGAGCTGCTGCTCACGGCTGAGTCTGATGAAGTTCACAGCATATCCTGAAACACGGATGGTGAGCTGCGGATACTTCTCAGGATGCTCCATTGCGTCCATAAGCATCTCCTTGTTGAGGACATTCACATTGAGGTGGTGTGCACCCTTGGTGAAATAACCGTCCATCATTGTGATGAGGTTGTCGATCTTGTCCTCGTTTGTAGGACCGAGTGACTTAGGTACGATCGAGAAGGTGTTGGAAATACCGTCCTTTGAATCGTGGTAGTCAAGCTTTGCTACAGATGAGAGTGAGGCGATGGCTCCGTGAGTGTCGCGGCCGTGCATTGGGTTTGCACCTGGTGCGAAAGCTACTCCCTTGGCACGTCCGTCAGGTGTAGCACCTGTCTTCTTTCCGTACATCACGTTTGAAGTGATGGTGAGGAGTGAAAGGGTAGGCTCTGCTCCCTTGTATACCTTGTGTGTACCGAGCTCTGTGTTGAAGAATTGAACTACGTCTCTTGCGAGTACGTCCACGAGGTCATTGTCGTTACCGTACTTAGGGAAGTCTCCCTCGATGTCGAATCCCTCGGTGAGACCGTCAGCGTTGCGACGTGCGGTCACCTTGGCATACTTGATTGCTGAGAGTGAGTCTGCTACGATAGAGAGACCTGCAACACCGTATGCGAGGTTGATCTTAGGGTTGGTATCGATGAACGCCATCTGCGACTTCTCGTAGTCATACTTATCGTGCATATAGTGGATGATGTTCATTGTCTCGTTGTATACGCGAGCCACCTCGTGCATTACCTTCTTGTAGTTATCCATTACCTCGTCGAAGTCGAGTACATCGCTTGCGAGAGGCTTGATACCCTCTACGATAAGAGTACCTGTGTTCTCACAACGTCCTCCGTTGAGAGCGAGGAGAAGAGCCTTTGCGAGGTTCGCACGTGCGCCGAAGAACTGGATTGCCTTACCGATCGCCTGGTAAGATACGCAGCAAGCGATACCGTAGTCGTCGCATCCTCTTACCTTACGCATAAGCGAGTCGTTCTCGTACTGTACAGAGCTTGTGTCGATAGAAACCTTTGCGCAGAACTCCTTGAATCCTTCAGGAAGGCCTGGGTGCCAGAGGACTGTCATATTTGGCTCCGGTGCAGGTCCGAGGTTGTATAGTGTCTGGAGGAAACGGAACGAGGTCTTTGTTACCTTGCTCTTTCCACCGGTGAAACGTCCTCCGATTGACTCGGTGATCCAGGTAGGGTCTCCTGCGAAGAGGTCGTTGTAAGAATTCATACGGAGGTGACGTACCATTCTGAGCTTCATTACGAACTGGTCGATGAGCTCCTGAGCGAATGTCTCGTCGATGATGTTGTTGTCAAGGTCGTAC
>JAGKTT010000014.1 GCA_021153285.1 Bacteroidia bacterium | reverse complement strand
GTTTTTATTTTTTATATTTCTAGTAGTCGGTAGGGGAATCGAACCCCTCTTGCAAGAATGAAAATCTTGAGTCCTAACCGATAGACGAACCGACCAAACGAACCATTTTTTACGAATGGGAGTGCAAAGGTAAGAATAATTTTATAATATGCAAAATTATTTTACTCTTTTATTGCATCATTTTCATTTTTTGCCCATTCAAACGAATAAAGAAGCGATTCCACCTGTCTGAGATACTGTCTTTTATCGTATTTTGGAGCATATACGAATGCAAGAAGCACGATCATATCTTTTCCGTCCTGGCTATAGAAGGCGTGTGCTACGAAAGGTCCTCCCATATAATCATTGTATACATCCCAGAGTCCTCTGATCTCTGCAAAAGCGTGTCCCTTGTAATTCATATACTTTACTGAAGGGGTGATCCCGGAGGCTATTGTCATATATGTGTTCTCGAACATTCCAGGGACATTGTTCTTCAACATTTCGTTGATGTCAGCGATAAGATTGGTCTTGCTCATCATATTCTCTCCTGCTCTCACCGGATATTTGAAGGCAAGTATGCTCTGCTGTGTGCCTTGTGGAGCGTATGTGATCCACACGAAATCAGAAGTCTTCTTCTTGAGCTGGTAGCCTGATGGGAAATGCGGCGATCCACCGAGCACTTCTGTAACGGCAGGAGCAAGTGCCCTTTCTTCAAATTTCTTTGAGTTGGCGATCACTCGGTCACGCTCAGCCTGTTCCAATGTCGTTACTATCTTGCTGCCGTTTTCCTTTATAAGGGCCACAGCAGACTCGGTGTTGGCCGCGTTGATGTAAATCACGCACTGAGGTGCCGCCCACAGGTTCTGCTTGATAACCACGCCCGGCTCAGTTACTGAACTGCTCACATTGACGATTATGATGTTTCTGTGAATCTGGAACATATTGCCGAAGCCGCCAGGGGCTACATCTACAAGATTATAGAGCGGTTCGCGCTGAGGAAGGAAAGGACAGTCTGCTGTAAGAGTGTCGCGGAGCACAGTACCTACACTGCCTTCCCAGAGTCCTTTGTCGATTACGACAATTACTTCGCCAGCTTTGCCGCTGATATTAGGGAGAAGTGCTTTCTTGCGCTTTTCTTCGCTGCAGGAAGCGATGGCGAGGACTGCTGTGACAGCCGCTACCAGATATTTCAGGTATCTTTTCATAATGTTTATTGTTTGTTTATCTTAATAATCTTCCGATGTCGTTGCCGAAGGCCAGAATCATAAGTCCGAATACCAATATCATTCCTATCATCTGCATTACGTACAGGAATCTGTCGCTAGGCTTGCGACCGGTTATCATTTCGTAAAGCGTGAATACGATATGTCCTCCGTCCAGAGCGGGAATCGGCAGCAGGTTCATCACTCCGAGCATTATTGAAAGCAGTGCGATGATGCTCAGGAAGCTGTACCAGTCCCATACGGACGGGAATATCTGTCCGATGGCAATGAAGCTTCCTACAGACTTGTATGCTTCTGTGCTTGGTGTAGCCACCAGCTTCAGATCCTGTATGTATCCTCCGATGGTACTGAATGTCTTTCTGAATCCGGCAGGAATAGATGAGAGGAAAGTGTATTCGTAACTCTTGATTTCCGGCTGCATCAGCAGGATTCCGAGTTTTCCGGTGGTATCTACGGCCATATTGAATGTAACAGTATCCGATCCTCGAAGGAATGATACCGGAACCGTTTCGCCGGCGTTATTCTCAAGTATAGGCCAGGCGTCCTGTACGTATGTCACATCCTGCCCTGCTACATTGATGACCTGGTCTCCTTTTCTGATGTCCAGGCCGGCGTTGGGATTCCCTTCTGCCACCGATCCCACCTTGAACGGAAAAGCAAGGTCGAACATTCCGGGAGTATTGAGGACTTTGCCGATCATACTATGGTCAATATATATATTGATGGTGTCCTTTCCTCTAAGCACAGTGGCCTTGTCCGGTGTCTGACGGGCCAGGTCAGCTTGAAGCAGGCTGAAGTTTTCAGGAACGTATTCGTCATATCTGAGGATCTCGTCACCTGTGCGGAACCCCATATCCTGGGCCAGAGCGTTAGCGTAGATCTTGTTGCCTTCGGCGGGGAGGTAGCTTTCGCCCCAGATGTTCAATATCGTCGAGTACATCAGGATGGCGAATATGAAATTGAACAATACGCCTCCGGCCATTACGAATATGCGCTTCCAGGCCGGCTTGGATCTGAACTCCCAAGGTTGAGGCTCTGTCTTCAGATGTTCTGTGTCCATTGACTCGTCGATCATTCCGGCAATCTTGCAGTAGCCGCCGAAAGGAAGCCAGCCTATGCCGTATTCGGTTTCCCATTCTTTAGCTTTCGGGAAAATCTTTGCAAACCATCCGGATTTTGTGCTGAACAGCTTTATATCCCCGGCATCGAAGAACAGGAAGAATTTGTCTACTCTGATCCCGAATATCTTTGCAAAGAAGAAATGTCCGAATTCGTGAACGACGATGAGTATGCCTAGTGCCAGTATGACCTGGGCTATCTTTATAAGTACGACAGTCATTTGTTTTTAAAAGGATTTTCTGCCTGAGATTCTTCCGATCATTTCGGATGCTCTGGCAAGAATGGTTTCGTTTGTGTTGAAAATGGTTTCCAGGTCCGGTGCCATTACAAATTCCGCACCATTCATACATTCCTGGACAATATCGGTTATGTCATAGAAGCCGATCTGCTCCTTCAGGAAGGCTGCTACGGCAGCTTCATTTGCCGCATTCATTATGCAAGCCATATTTCCACCTTTTTCCAAGGCTTCGTAAGCAAGTTTGACAGCAGGGAACTTTTCCAGGTCAGGGGCGAAGAATGACATACTTCCCAGTTCGGCGAAATTCAGTTTCCTGTTGTCAAGAGGAAGTCTGAACGGATAGCTGAATGCAAACTGGATGGCCTCACGCATATCAGGATGTCCCATCTGTGCGATTACTGATCCGTCAGCATATTCCACCATAGAGTGTATGATGGATTCCGGATGTACCACCACATTGATCTTTTCTCCCGGTGTCCCGAACAGCCAGCGGGCCTCGATGATCTCCAGTCCCTTATTCATCATTGTCGCCGAGTCGATGGTTATCTTGCTTCCCATACTCCAGTTCGGATGATTGAGGGCCTGTGCCCTTGTAGCTTTGGCTATGTCCTCCCGTGCCCAGGTTCGGAAGGGACCACCGGAGGCGGTAAGATGTATCTTTTCGATAGCTGCACCTGCCGATCCCATAAGACATTGGAATATGGCTGAGTGCTCCGAATCTACAGGAAGTATGCGCGCGTTGTGCTTCATTGCCAGGTCCATCACGATCTCGCCTGCTGCTACAAGGGTCTCCTTGTTCGCCAATGCGATTGTCTTACCTGCCTTCACGGCAGATACAGTGGATGAAAGTCCGCTGAAGCCCACCATTGAGGTCAGGACAATGTCAATGTTGTCTCCTGTTACCAGGTCGCATACGGATTGCATACCTGCGAATACCTTTATATAATAAGGACTGAGGGCATCGGAAACCTCCTTGTACTTGTCTTCATTGCAGATGACCACAGCATTGGCGTCGAATTCGATTGCCTGCTGTATCAGCAGCTCTGAACTATTGTTGGCAGTGAGTAGCTCTACTTGAAAGAGGTCGCGGTGCTGTCTGATGACATCAAGGGCCTGTCTTCCGATGGAACCTGTCGAACCTAATATCGCGATATGCCTTTTTTCCATAATTATATATTCTTTTAGAAACTGATGTATCTGGCAGGGTCGACTGTTTCACCCTGGTACCAGAGTTCGAAATGGAGGTGTTCTCCGGTGGTAAGTTTTCCCGTATTGCCTACAAGGGCTATAGGTGAGCCGGCTGTAACTTTCTCTCCTGTTTTTTTCAGAAGTTTCTCATTGTGCTTGTATATCGAGATCAGATCTCCATTGTGCTGAATCTGGATGGTGTATCCGGTATCGTCGCTCCAGCTGTCATTGATCACTGTTCCATCGAGCACGGCCTTGACAACTGATCCTGCAGGTGCGGTTATGTCGATATACGGATGTAATGCAGGGTCATATCCCTGTGAAACCACGCCCTTGAGCGGAGTGAAGAAATGCAGTCCTTCGATAGGAAGGTTTCTTTTGTCTCGTCCTGAAATGTCGAACTGTTCTTCTTCCTTGACCTGCTGCCTCAGAAGAGAATCCTTTATTGCAAGCTCTGCCGCATCGGCCTGCGGCCCTGATTTACCGTTGCTTGAGTTTATAAGACTGTCGATCTTCAGCGGCTCCTCGCCTTCCACGACCCTTCTGAGATTCTCGGAATATAGTTCCCAGCGGTATATGACGCTTTCAAGAGAATCGATCCTCATCGCATTCTGGATAGCAGCTCTTTTGGAATGAGCGTCGGGGTAGCCCGGGATGAATGTCCTGATAGGGGTAAAGGCAATCAGTGAATATATTGCAGCCGTAAATACAGTGAAGATAGTCACTATCGTTACAAAGAATCCTGTCCTTGTAAAATGAATATTGAAAAGATATTCGTGAGTCTTGTCGTTGAATAAGGCAAGGCGGAATCTTCTAGGTCTTTTGTCTTTATTTTCTTTGCTCATATTTTTTCTTAACTTTGCCCCCAAATGGACAGGATAATCGGTATAGACTATGGAAGAAAACGAGTGGGTGTGGCTGTGAGCGACCCTCTCGGTATATTCGCATCTGCCCTGGAGACGGTACAATCTGCAAAGATAATAGAATATCTTAAAAAATATGCTGAAAGTGAGAATGTAGTGCGTTTCGTCGTGGGGTATCCGGTGAATATGGACGGCGCTCCATCCGAGGCCGCCAAAGATGTGGATGTGTTTCTTAAACAGCTCGCCAAGACATTCCCGGAAGTTCCGGTGACCCTTGAGGATGAAAGGTTTACCTCAGTGCTGGCCCACAGGGCTATGATTGACGGAGGTATGAAGGCCAAGGATCGACGTGACAAGGAATCCGTAGATAAGATCAGCGCGGCCATCATTCTTCAGAGCTATATGGACAGATCGTCAGGAGGTGCGAAATTTGCAGCAGATCCTCTTCTTGTGCCGGATTCAATGTCATCGAAAGTAACCAGAAAGAAAAGAAGATAAAATATGATTCTACCTATTTATTTATATGGTTCCGAGAAGCTCCGCAATGAAAATGTCGATGCGGACCTTCAGGACAAGGAAGGCTTGACAAAGCTCATAGCCGATATGGATGAAACTCTGAAGGCCGCTGACGGATGCGGACTTGCCGCTCCTCAGGTGGGTGTCAATCTCAACGTCGTAATCGTCGATGGAAGAGATCTCTCAGAGACATACGATTACCTTCACGACTTCTACAGGGTGATGATCAATCCTGTGGTTCTGGAGGAAAGCGAAGAAGTTTGTGAATATTCTGAAGGTTGTCTCAGTGTCCCCGGCATCTATGCGGAGGTTACAAGACCGTCCAAGATCAAGGTGGAGTATTACAATGAGAAATTCGAAAAGGTTGTAGAGGAGTTCGATCGTTTCGGCTGCCGTATGGTTCAGCACGAACTCTCTCATCTGGAAGGCAATCTTTTCGTGGACAATGTTTCTCCTATACGCCGCAAGATGATTGCCCGCAAGCTGCAGGCCATATCCAAGGGAATAGTCCAGACACGTTATAAATCAAAGAGATAATGGGAGCATTTCACGCATACGATATAAGAGGAATCTACAATGTGGATTTCGATAAGGAAACCGCATACAAGGTCGGCTTCTTCCTGCCGGAACTTCTGTCTGCCGACAAGGTGCTGGTCGGAAGGGATGCCAGAGTGTCGTCGGATGAGATACACGAGTATCTGCTCAAGGGACTTACCGATGCGGGAGCAGATGTATATGACATAGGCCTCAGCACCACTCCTATGGTGTATTTCGGGACGGCAAATTATGGGTTCAAGGCATCTGTGCAGATTACGGCATCGCATAACCCGGCCGAGTATAATGGTCTCAAGGTGTCACGCGAGAATGCCCTTCCAGTGGGCTATGATACTGGCCTGGGCCAGATCAAGGAGTGGATTGAGAGAGGTCGTGAGACTGTCCCTGCTGCTGTCAAAGGCCAGATCCATCCGATGGATATAAAAGCTGATTACCTTGCATTCCTTCTTAAATATAAAGAGGACTGGTCATCACTGAAGATAGCAATGGATGTTTCCAATGGAATGGCTTCGCTTTTCGTACGTGACATTTTCGGTGATCAGCCGGCATATATATATGAGACAATGGATGGCAGGTTCCCTAACCACGAACCTAACCCTCTGGTGCAGAAGAATGTGGAGGATCTGAAGAAGCTGGTGGCTCAGACAAAGGCAGATATCGGAGTTATCTTCGACGGTGATGCAGACCGCGTTATGTTCGTGGATGAGAACAGCCGCTTCATTTCTCCTGATCTGATGATAGCTGTTCTTGGACATTATTTCCTCGAAGAAAGAGGGGAGAAGGGATATATACATCAGGATATCAGAAGCTCAAAGGCTGTGGGAGAATATCTTGCACCGATGGGCGGAGTGATGAACACTTGGAGAGTGGGCCGCGCATATGCAGCCCTGAAGCTCCGTGAAATCGATGGAGTATATGGAGGAGAACTTGCCGGACACTATTATTTCCGTGATTTCTTCTATTCGGACAGCGGACTTCTCGCTGCCATTCTCATTCTCAATGTAGTGACTAAGATGAAGGCGCAGGGCGTCTCGCTCAGCCAGCTCATCTCACGTATTGAAAAGTACAGGAACTCGGGCGAAATCAATTTCCGCCTTGAGGATAAGAAGGGAGCAATGGATGCTGTGCGTGATTATTTTATGGGCACCGAACAATCTACGGCCTATATGGATTTTGATGGATACAGGGCCGAGTTTCCAGAATGGTGGTTCAATATAAGGCCTTCGAATACAGAACCTTATCTCAGATTCCTCTGCGAAGCTACATCGCAGGAACTCCTTGATGAAAAGGTGGCGAAGGTAAGAGAGATACTGACAGAACAGTTTGGAGCAAAGTAGGATGAAGAATATCAGCAGACAATTGATTTCTGTGCTGGCGCTGCTCTTTATAGTGACAGTTTCAGCTGAAGCGATACGTCCGGTAAGGATCGATACTACCACGACGCATCTTATCATTCCGCGTCCGGCTCTTGAACCTGTGAAGTCATTGATCACATCTCCTTCAGATGTTATCGATACTCTAGATACAGCCAACGAGCATATTAAGGTCATCCTTCGTGCAGACAATACCTGGAGTTACTACAAGACTCCTGATTTCCAGCAGGTGGCCGGAGTCTTCGATGACCATTGGAACGAAACCCAGACTAATCCATATGGTATAGAGCAGACGGATCTTCCGGCTCAGTGGTCTATCTGGCTGGTTGACAGTCTTGACCAGTATCATTGCCCTTTCCAGGGATCGATCCATTATAGGGGCAAGTTCGGTATCCGCCGTGGACGTCGTCATCAGGGTGTCGATCTGCCTCTCAAGACCGGAGACCCCATCTATGCTGCATTTACCGGCAAGGTACGTATGTCGAAATATCTCGGAGCTTTCGGTAATCTTGTGGTCATCCGTCACGATAACGGCCTTGAGACCTTCTATGCACATCTTTCGAAAAGATCGGTCGAAGTAGGAGACTGGGTCAATGCCGGTGATGTCATCGGACTCGGCGGATCTACAGGCCGTTCGACAGGTCCTCATCTTCATTTTGAGACCCGCTACAATGGCTTTGCCTTTGACCCTCAATGGCTTATTGATTTCGAGAAGGGGCTTCTCCGCCACCGTCTCTTCGTTCTGAAGAAGAAATACTTCAATATCTACAGCAATTATGAGCAGGACTTTGAAGATGAAATCAAGAACGAGGAAGATGACAAGAAAGAAGACGCAGAAAGGGAAGCGATGCGCTGGTACACCATCAAGTCCGGTGATACTCTCGGTCGAATTGCCATCAATAACGGAACAACCGTCAATGCTCTTTGCAGACTCAATGGCATCAAGCCTACCACGACTCTCAAGATCGGTAGAAAGATCAGGGTGAGATAATATAGTCTTAATAAAACAAAATGTCCGGACTGGTGATTGTCAGTCCGGACATTTTTTATGTTATAAAGATTACTCCCACTCTATGGTAGCATTCGGCTTCGGTGAGAGGTCGTAGCATACGCGGTTCACTGTAGGAATCTCTGCGAGGATACGGTCGGTGATCTTCTGGAGGATCGGCCACTCGATCTGCTCGATGGTTGCTGTCATCGCATCGATTGTGTTCACGGCACGGATGATTACCGGCCAATCATATGAGCGTGCATTGTTGCGTACTCCTACTGACTTGAAGTCCGGAACCACTGTAAAGTACTGCCATACCTTCTTGTCCAGACCAGCCTTAGCAAACTCCTCACGAAGAATTGCGTCAGACTCGCGGAGCGCTTCGAGACGGTCGCGTGTGATGGCTCCAAGGCAGCGTACTCCGAGACCTGGTCCAGGGAACGGCTGACGGTAAACCATTTCATATGGGAGACCGAGTTCTACTCCGCAGGCACGTACTTCGTCCTTGAAGAGCTGCTTCAGAGGCTCTACGAGCTCGAACTGGAGGTCTTCAGGAAGTCCGCCTACATTGTGGTGAGACTTCACGCACTTAGCAGTCTTGGTTCCGCTCTCCACGATGTCTGGGTAGATTGTGCCCTGACCAAGGAAATCGATTCCGTCGAGCTTGCGTGCTTCCTCTTCGAATACGCGGATGAACTCGCCGCCGATGATCTTTCTCTTCTGCTCAGGATCTGCAACTCCCTCAAGAAGTCCGAGGAAACGGTCTGTAGCATCTACATATATAAGGTTTGCGCAGAGCTGGTTGCGGAATACTTCCACAACATTTTCTGACTCACCCTTGCGCATAAGACCGTGGTTTACGTGAACGCATACGAGATTGTCACCGATTGCCTTGAGGAGGAGGGCTGCTACTACAGAGCTGTCCACACCGCCTGAAAGGGCGAGGAGCACCTTGCGGTCACCTACCTGCTTGCGTACAAGCTCCACCTGGTCTGCAACGAAGTTCTTCATATTCCAGTTTGCCTCTGCCTTGCAGGTATCGAATACGAAATCCTTTACAGCAGCCTTGATTGCCTCTTCATCGTTCTCGAACTGAGCGAGCTTTACTTCGCAGAGAGCCTTGTCGTGACCTGCGGCCATTACAGGATAGCCGGCTTCGTATATTTCAGGAAGGACATCGATCGCAACTCCGTCGATCACATTGTTAGGACCACCGTTGATGATGATACCTTTTACATTAGGAAGAGCCTTGAGCTCTGATGCTGTGATGTCGTGCGGGTAGATTTCGCTGTAAACACCCAGTGCACGGATTGCCCTGGCTACCACTGTGTTTTCGTGGCTTCCAAGGTCAAGAATGACGATCATATCCTGCTTCATAGTTTGTATAATTTAAAATGTTTTCTAACCAAGGCGCAAAAATAAAAAAAGTGTTTCAATTTTTTTATAAAATTCTCTAATTTTGCAAATCTTTTTCGAACGGGGTTCCGGTCGAGGGTATCTGTGTCGGCAGATGATGCCGGAGCTGTGCCAATAAGATTAATTATTAGTAGATTATGCAGGAAATCAGAAATATTGCGATCATCGCTCACGTAGACCACGGTAAGACAACCATCGTGGACAGGATGATCTATCAGGCGCGTCAGGCACGCGAGCAGGAAAAATTGGGTGAACTTATCCTGGACAACAATGATCTCGAGAGAGAGAGAGGAATCACTATTCTCGCAAAGAATGTCTCTGTTTTATATAAAGGTGTAAAGATCAATGTCATCGACACCCCGGGCCATAGCGACTTCGGTGGAGAGGTGGAACGAGTGCTCAATATGGCTGATGGCGTTATCCTTCTCGTGGATGCTTTCGAGGGCTGTATGCCACAGACCCGTTTCGTGCTTCAGAAGGCTATCGAGATGGGTAAGAAGCCAGTGCTTGTAATTAATAAGGTGGACAAGCTGAACTGTCGTCCGGATGAGGTTCAGGAAGAAGTCTTCGATCTGATGTTCTCACTTGGAGCTACAGAGGACCAGCTGGATTTCCGCACGATCTATGGTAGTGCCAAGCAGGGCTGGATGTCATATGACTGGAGGCAGCCTACCGAGGATATAACTCCTCTTCTTGATACTATTCTGGAAGTGATACCTGCGCCAGAGGTTGTGGAAGGAACTCCGCAGATGCTGATTTCGTCTCTGGAATATTCTCCATATGTGGGCCGAATTGCAGTAGGTAGAGTTACACGTGGCTCGCTCAAGGCCGGAATGAACATAACTCTGTGCAAGAGGTATGATATAATGCAGAAACAGAAGATCAAGGAGCTTATGATCTTTGACGGACTTGGAAAGTCGAAGGTGGAGGAAGTGAAATGCGGTGATATATGTGCCGTTGTCGGACTTGAAGGTTTCGAGATCGGAGACACTGTAGCTGATTTCGAGAATCCGGAAGCTCTTCCTCCTATAGAGGTAGATGAGCCTACAATGAGTATGCTCTTCTGCATCAATAATTCCCCGTTCTTTGGAAAAGAAGGTAAGTTCGTGACTTCGAGACACTTGAAGGAACGTCTGGATAAGGAACTTGAGAAGAATCTGGCTCTTCGTGTGAAGCCGGGTCCAAATGCGGATTCCTTCGTGGTATATGGTCGCGGCGTTCTTCATCTTTCTGTTCTCATCGAGACAATGCGTAGAGAGGGATTCGAACTTCAGGTCGGTCAGCCAAAGGTGCTTGATAAGGTTATCGGCGGTCAGCGCTGCGAGCCTATCGAGATGCTTACCATTGATGTTCCGGAGGAATTTGTAGGAAGAGCGATAGAGATGGTTACACGAAGAAAGGGTGCCCTGATCCAGATGGAAAACAGGGGAGACCGTACACATCTTGAGTTTGATATTCCGTCCCGTGGTCTGATGGGACTCAGAAGCAACCTGCTCACTGCAACGCAGGGTGAGGCTGTGGTGGCTCACCGACTCAAAGGTTATGAGCCGTACAAGGGTGATATCGAGCGTCGTACCAATGGATCGCTTGTTTCTCTGGAGACAGGAGTTTCTGTAGCTTACTCGATGGATAAGCTTCAGGATAGAGGACGTTTCTTCATCGAGCCGGGAGTGGATATTTACGAAGGTCAGGTAGTGGGCGAACATACGCGTGAACGCGACCTTACCATTAATATCTGCAAGACAAAGAAGCTGACCAATATGCGTGCTTCCGGAAGTGATGACAAGGTTATGCTTCCACCTCCGATTGTCTTCTCACTTGAGGAAGCATTGGAGTATATTCAGGAGGATGAACTTGTTGAGGTAACTCCTAAGTCAATGAGACTCAGGAAGATACTTCTTAGTGAGCTGGACCGTAAGAGAAAAAGTTCAGATATAAATTGCTAATAATAAAAGTTTTTGCTACCTTTGCGGGCTCAAATCTATTTACGGGTCGATATGAACGATAATTTTATAATACCTTTAAATGGATTGGCTGCCGGGGAAAACCGTTTTTCGTGGCACGCCAGCAAGGAGTTCTTCGAAGCTTTTGAGAATGCGGAAATCCTTGACGCTGACCTTGAAGTGTCGGTGATGGTGGAAAAGTCCGGCCGTTATGTAGGAGTGGATTGTGAGATAGATGGTGCAGTGACAGTTGCTTGTGACAGATGTCTGGAGGACCTCCGTATGCCGGTCAGTGCTGATATTATGCTAAGCGTAAAGTTCGGTGAGGAAGAGTCATCGGATGATCATCAGGAAGGAGAGCGTGAGATTGTTTTCGTTCCCGAGGGTGATGCGGAAATGGACCTCAGTCAGATAGTCTATGACTATGTAAATATAGAACAATGGCACATCCAAAACACAGGGTCTCTAAGCAGAGACGTGACAAGAGAAGAACACACGACGTTGCAGTAGTTCCTACACTCGCAACTTGTTCAAACTGCGGTGCTACAATTATGTACCACAGAGTATGTCCTGAGTGCGGCTACTACAGAGGCCGTCAGATCATCGAGAAGAAGGCTGAGTAATCAGCCCTTCTTTTTATGGCCCTGTAGTTCAACGGATAGAATGGAAGTTTCCTAAACTTTAGATAGCAGTTCGATTCTGCTCGGGGCTACGAAAGCTGGTGACTGTGCGTCACCGGCTTTTTGTGTTTACAGGTATGCCTTGTAAAAGCCTTCCCCGTCTTTGATAATTGCTTAAAATTGATTATCTTTGTATGTTGAACTAAAAAGATTTTGACAATGAAAAAGGTAATCGCAACTCCAGATGCACCGAAGGCGGTGGGCCCATATTCACAGGCTATTGAAGTGAATGGTACTCTTTACATTTCAGGACAGATTCCTGTGAATCCTGCTGACGGAAAGGTGCAGGAGGATATTGTAGCGGCTGCACACCAGTCTCTCAAGAATATCGGAGCAATACTTAAGGAAGCTGGTATGACTTACGACAATGTGGTCAAGACTACAGTTCTTTTGGCTGATATCGCTGATTTCAAGGCGGTTAATGAGGTGTATGCTGAGTACTTTACTGGTGACAAGCCTGCAAGAGCCTGCTATCAGGCTGCAGCTCTTCCTCTCGGTGTAAAGGTGGAAATCGAGGCTATAGCTGTTAAGTAATGAGCCGGAAGTCCCTCATATTATGCCTGGCTGTTCTGGCTGTTATGGTTCTTGGTGTCGGTATTGCTGTCTCTATGCTTTATTCGGGTGTGGATGACGGTGGAAAGCGTGCTGGAGATCCGGTTCCTGATCAAGGACGATATCTTCTTTTGCCTGCTATACCGTCTGATGCCTTGATGCTCGGCTGTTTCTCGGATGCCGAGGCTGCTCTGAGAGGACTTCTTTATGGATTCGAGTTTCCGGCAGATCTTGCCGACAGTATGGCTGCCGGAAACTTCAAAAGCCTCTCCTCGTCGAGATTGGCTGTTTCTCTTCACTATAGCGGTAATCTGGAGACTTTGTATGTCTTTGATGCAGGTAAGTCTTCTTCGGAGCCATCTGCTGATGCATCGGCTCTTATGAATTATATGCGGGGCAGAAAGATGACTGTCGAATTCGTGGACTGTTCTTCTGCCGGATGTGAAAGGGATATATTGAAACGGTCGGTTATTATCGCCTCAGATTCCGATCTTCTTGTGAAATCGGCAGTGAGGCACCTTCAGAAAGGTATATCTGTAATGGAGTCATCCGGGTTTGCCGATGCTGCGTCTTCTGTTGATGGCAGTGAACTCATCTTTTTCTCGAATTCTCACGCCAAGATGTTGATGCCGGGACTGTTTGTCAGGAAAGACTCCGCAAGGGAAGCCTTCGTAGCTGATTTCGCTCATTGGACATCGGTGGATCTGGCTAAGTTCGACGCATCCGGAATATACGCCGGAATTTCTGCTATATTTGAGAATGATGCGTCAGATTTTATGAGTGTGCTTTCGAAAATGCAGCCCGTCTCATCGGAGATATCCGGGATGCTGCCGTCATATACGGTTTCGGCAGTTACTCTTCCTTTAAAGGATGCACAGTCGTATATTGCTGCCTATCAGTCTTATATGGACTCAAAACAGGCGCTTCACCTAGTCAGGAACAAGCAGAAGAAACTTGCCGAAAAGGCTGGCGTCCGTCCTGAAGATTTCGTCAGGAAGCTGGATGTCAAGGAAGTGGCCAGAGCGGATTTTGCCGTAGGTAAGGGCCTTGCATCCGTCAATCTTATTAAAATAGGCAGACAGGATTCTTTGATTTTTGTCGCTACAAATAACAAGTCATTCGAGGATTATGTGCCATCCATCCACGTATGGCCATATGCTTCATTCATTTCTTCAGTTTTCGGCAGTCTCTTCGAACTGAAGGATGAGTCTTGCTTTACTTATATCGACGGCTGGATCGTATCCGGCAGTCTCGATGCTGTGAAGCAGTACAAGGAAGGATATGCTTTGGAATATACATTGCAGGAATATATGGCTGATGCCGGACAGAAGGATCTTCTGTCAGGAGTCTCAGTGCTGACAGCTTATTATTCGCCATCTGCTTATTCTCAGTACAATAAGGATATCTTCAAGGCTCCTATAGCCGATGCTGTAGCAGTGATGTGTGCTGATGCCGATTATTGTCCCGTGATTTTTTCTGCGCTGAAGGATAAGAAAGGCATCGATATGAAGCTTCAGATGCCAAGGCTGGATCTTCTGAAGACCAGAGCGCCGGGCCACGAAAGAGATACTGTAGTGGTTATTCCGCAGGGCCCTTTCCGTGTCAAAAATTCCGGAACAGGCAGGATGAATCTGTTCTATCAGAATTCTCACGGAGCCATCTGTCTTCAGGAAGAAGATGGAAAGGGCTTATGGGGTGTTCCTTTCAATGGTAAAATGTGCGGAACAGCTCAGACATTGGATTATTACGCCAATGGTAAACTTCAGATACTGTTCGGCTCCGGCAGCAGTATCTATCTTATCGACAGACTGGGGCACTATGTGAACGGTTTCCCTGTAGATCTCGGAAAACCGATTCTTCTCGGACCGGATGTCTATGACTTCAACGGTGCGAATGCTTATAACATTATGGTCCTGCATAAGGACAATACGATAGAAATGTATAATCTCAAGGGAGTCAGGCCTTCATCTTGGAAGACTATAGTGGCTCCTGAAACGGTCAAAGCCCTGCCGGAAAGAATAATCGTGGGAGGCAATACTTTCTGGGTGGTAAGGACTTCGATCCAGACTCTGATATATCCGTTCGGAGGAGGCAATGCATTGACCTCCTTCAAGGGTGATCAGATGATACGTCCGGATAGTGAGGTGAGAGTCGTGGATTCCGCCTCTGTAAGCGTAGACTGCTACGACGGCGTATCAAGGACAGTTACGGTCAAATAGAAAATAATTTAATATAGAATATAATGGAATTCACATCAGTAAATAAGATTTTTGAGTCCGCATTCAAGAAAAATTGGGTACGCCCGGCGATTTCCAATTATCAAGGCGAGACCTTGCATTTCAGGGATGTGGCAAGAAGAATGGAGAAGCTCCATATTATGTTTGAGGAGTGTGGCCTTCAGAGACGAGATAAGGTGGCTATTTGTTCAAGGAATCAGGCCAATTGGGCTGTGGCATTTCTTGCGACTATGACTTATGGAGCTGTACCTGTACCTCTTCTCCACGAATTCAAGTCCGCAAACATTCACCATCTGGTAAATCATTCGGAAGCAAAGATCCTTTTCGTGGATGAGGTTATATGGGAGGGACTTTCTGAGTCTGAAATGCCTGATATCCAGGCTATCATTCAGGTGAATACTTTCAAGATCCTGTATGCTGCCGATCCTAAGATATATGAGGCAAAGGTTCATCTCAACGAGCTTTTCGGAAAGAAATATCCGGAAGCCTTCGAACCTGAAATGCTGAACTATTATGAGGATTCTGCAGATGAACTTGCTGTAATCAATTATACTTCCGGAACTTCGGGTTTCTCTAAAGGTGTAATGATTCCTTACAGAGCAATTTTCTCAAATATAGAGTTTGCTACCAAGGTGCTGCCGACTTTGAACAATAAGTCCAGAGTCGTTTCTATGCTGCCTTGTGCACATATGTATGGCCTTATGTTTGAGGTGCTTTACGAACTCTCTGTGGGTTGCCACGTGCATTTCCTCTCTCGCCTCCCGAGTCCTAAGATCATTATGCAGGCCCTTGCAGAGGTGAAGCCAAGTGTCGTGATTGCAGTACCTCTGGTGATCGAGAAGATATATAAGACAAAGGTCAAGCCGATTCTTGAGAAGGAAGGTATCAAGTTCCTTATGAAAGTACCTGGGCTTAATCAGGTGTTGTTCAATAAGGTCAAGACCGAGCTTGTCAATGCTTTCGGAGGTGAGTTCTATGAAGTGATCATCGGTGGAGCTGCCTTCAATAAGGAAGTGGAGGCATTCTTCAAGAAGATGGCCTTCCCGTTCACTGTCGGCTATGGTATGACAGAATGTGCCCCTATCATTGCCTACGATGACTGGAAAGAGGAAAAACTTTATTCTTGCGGAAAGGCTGCTCCTAATATGGAGATCAGGATCGACTCTTCCAATCCTTCGGAAGTACCTGGCGAAATCCAGATAAAAGGTGCTAATGTCTTCCTTGGCTATTATAAGAACGAAAAGGCAACAGCTGAAGTCTTTACTGAGGATGGATGGTTCCGCACAGGAGATATGGGAATACTTGATGAGGATGGAAGTCTTTTCATCAAAGGTCGTACAAAGTGTATGATTCTTGGTCCGAGCGGTCAGAATATCTATCCTGAGGAAGTCGAGACTACTTTGAACAGTCAACCGTATGTAGTGGAATCTCTTGTCATTGAAGATGATGGAGGTCTTACAGCCCTTATCTATCCGGATTTTCAGCAGGGAGCAAAGGATGGAATGACGCAGTCGGAGTTTGTCAAATATATCAAGAGTCAGCTCTCCGAATGGAATAAAGAGCTTCCTAACTATGCAAAACTCAAGAAGGTAGAGGTTATGTCAGAGGATTTTGAAAGAACTCCTAAGAAGAGTATCAAGAGATATCTATACCAGAGACACTGATATGAACAAGTTCGATCACAGCTATATTGAAATGGCAGGAGTATGGGCACAGAACTCATATTGCAAGCGCCGTCAGGTAGGTGCCCTTCTTGTCAAGGACAGAATGATAATTTCTGACGGATACAATGGCACTCCCTCAGGATTCGAGAATATCTGCGAAGATGAGAATGGTGTAACTAAGCCGTATGTACTTCACGCTGAGGCAAATGCAATAACCAAGGTGGCAAAATCTGGCAATAATAGCAACGATGCTACTCTTTATGTCACAGCATCTCCTTGTGTGGAATGTGCCAAGCTTATCATCCAGGCCGGAATCAAAAGAGTTGTGTATCGTGATGCTTACCGTCTTACGGATGGCATTGATTTGCTTAAAAGAGCCGGCATAGAAGTCGAACAGGTCGAATAATGAAACGAATTAACATAACAATCATCATAGCGCTCCTGGGAGTACTCCTGGGAGTGCTTCTTACCTTGATTACCGTCAAGGTGGCCGGATTCCATAAGGAGTTTGACGGAGATTATAACAGATGGAGAAAGCTTAATCTCATTCTCCAGGAGGTGCAGAAGAATTATGTCGATACCATAGATATGGAAAGTATGACCGATGCGGCTGTGGTGGCTGCCCTGGCCAAGCTTGATCCCCATTCCGTATATCTTCCTCCAGTGGAACTAGTCGAGTCAGAAACAGAGCTTGCCGGAAATTTCGAGGGAATCGGAATTACTTTCAATGTCCCGAATGATACGGCCATCGTGCTCAGTCCGATAACAGGAGGACCGTCTGAAAAGGCAGGCCTTATGCAGGGAGACAGGATCGTGAGGGTTGATGACAAGGATATCGCCGGTGTCAAGATGCCGCAGGACAGTATGATCAGGCTGATGAAAGGTCCTAAGGGCTCTAAGGTGAAGATTACCGTCAACAGAAACGGCACTCTCATACCTTTCGATATAATCAGAGACAAGATCCCGGTGCATTGTATTGATGCAGCCTTTATGATTGATGAGACTACTGGCTATATAAAGCTTTCGAAGTTCACCAGGACCACTTATACCGAGTTTACAGCAGCTGCTGCCAAACTTTTGGCTCAAGGTATGACGCGACTTCTTTTTGATCTCAGAGATAATACCGGAGGCTATTTCGACCAGGCCTGGAAGCTTGCCAATGAATTTCTGGAAAGAGATGACGAAGTGGTCTATATGGAAGGTCGTCAGCGTCCGCGTCAGGATTTTGATGCAGATGGAAGAGGATTTCTGAAGGATATTCAGATATCCGTACTTATAGATGAAGGTACAGCTTCTTCAAGTGAGATCTTCGCGGGAGCCATTCAGGATAATGACAGAGGAGTGATTGTGGGACGTCGTTCTTTCGGCAAGGGCCTCGTTCAGGAGCCGATAAACTTTACCGATGGTTCAGGAATACGCCTTACTGTGTCTCGTTTCTATACTCCGTCAGGAAGATGTATCCAGAAACCTTATGGAGACGATTATCAGTATGATATATACGAGCGTTATGCCCACGGAGAAATGACTTCTGCTGATAGTATGAAGGTGGATACCACTGCGGTTTTCTATACTGTAAGAGGAAGAAGGGTTTATGGTGGAGGAGGAATCATTCCGGATGTATTCGTACCGCTCGATACCACAAAGGCCACAACATTCTTCATCAATTGCAATAAGAAGGCGACTCAGATGCGTTTTGCCCAGTCAATGTTCGATAAGTATGGAAAAGTTCTGGCGGGAATCGATGACTTCGACCGTCTTGACAGATATATGGATGAAATCGATGTTGCTTCCCAGTTTCTTGATTATGCGGCACGAGTAGACGGACTCAAGCCGAAGGAAGGCGAATGGGAGGAGACAGCTCCATATCAGATGCCTCAGCTTAAAGCCCTTGTCGGACGCTTCTCAAAGCTTTCGGACGAGGCATTCTATCGTTTCTATCTCCCTATAGATGACACGATTCAGGCCGCACTGAACAATCCAAGCGTTATAGAATAATATTTTAGAGCAATATTGCTATGAAGTCTCGCCTTACCAGCTTGCTGTCATTAATACTGACTATATGGTTGCTAGCCTTGGCTTGTACTCCGGATGTTCCCAAAGAAGAAGCAAAGGTAAGGTTCAAGGCCTCCTTCGAGAAGGAGACAATAGGTTCTGTGCATCAGCAGTGGAAGTCTTCTGACCGTATAGCCGTCAGCGGATCTTCAAACGCTTTCAAGCAGTCTAAGTCCAATGGTGGAGAGTATGCTGTTTTCAATGGTAAGGCTGTACCCGCACAGCAGTATTATGCAGCTATGCCCTTCGAGGCCTTGGAATATTTCAGCCCTTCCAACCTCTCACAGGCCTATATGGAGCTTCCTTGCCTTCAGACAGCATCTGTTAATTCAATACCGGATCAGGCACGGCTTGCTGTATCATATACAGATGCATCTGATGCTCATCTGGTTTTCAGGAGTCCGCTTTCATATCTTAAATTCACTATAGGACCTGAGTCTGGAAAGATAAGGTCAGTGTCTGTGATAAGTACTGATTATTCAAGCCTGTCAGGCCCTTTTACCGTAGATTGCTCATCCTCCGATCCATATACTTATCCTTCCCCCGGAGCTCTCTCCAATGTCGTTCTGAAGGCATCTGAAGAGTATCTGACTGAAGGAGATTATTATGTCGCGATGTTCTCCGGTGTGTCTGGAATCTATGAACTTGCCTTCGAGGATACCGATGGGAAGATTGCCCTGAGCCAGAGGACCTTTTCTGGTGGAACTTGCACGGAAAGGGGAGAGGTCATTGATTATGGATTAGTTTCCGGACTGGATTTCCGTGGCTGGAAAATCAGGCCGGTAAGTGCTACAGTATTGACGTTTGCGCCACAGCAGGGAGAGAAATATATAGAATATCGTTCAGATTGTGAAGTTACTGCCAAAGTGACAAAGGGAGCGGAGTGGCTTTCAATAGTGCGCACTAAAGCAGTCGAGCGACGTGCTCTGCACGTTGTTGCGGAGGAAAATTCCGGTGAGCAGCGTTTGGGGCAGATTGTCGTGGAAAGCCTGGACGGTAAATCAAGGATAGAATACAATATCCTTCAGTTCGGCAGCCCATCCGCAATGATGGATAAACGCAGACAGGCATTGATTGATCTATATGAGGCTACGGGAGGTGATCAGTGGCGTCGTAATGACAATTGGTGCACTGATGCTCCTCTGAGTGAATGGTACGGTGTGGATGTAGATTCTTATGGAGATATTGTAATTCTGCAGCTTGCATCAAACGGCTTGAAGGGATGCCTTCCGGAGAATATAGGCGATCTTGGTGGACACTCTCTGAGACTTAGTCTATATAATAACGAATTGGAAGGGAGAATTCCATCGTCAGTCTATAAGATATATTCTGTCGATCTGAGTAACAATCAGTTTACATCCCTGGATGAACCTGATAACCTTCAGGAGTGTTTTACTTGTATTCTTGACCTTTCGAGTAATCTTTTTGAGGGTAGTCTGCCGGAATTCTTCGGTGAATTACCCGTACTCCGCTCACTTGATTTGTCGGAAAATAATTTTACCGGAACGGTTCCGTCGTCCTACTCACGACTTATGGGAGGTTTTCTTGCATTGTATGACAACTCTTTGTCAGGAAGGCTTCCCCGAGGTATAGTCGAGTCAGAACAATTCAATGAGATATGGCCCATCATACTGCGGCAGAGGGGAGAGGGTTTTGATCTTGATAATATCAGTATAAAGCTGAAAGACTTCTCTCTGTATTCTGGTACAGAGAAGGCATCTGATATATTTTCTGCGAATACCTATACTGCAGTTGTTACGAATTATCCTAATGTGCCGGATCACGAAGTCTTGCGTCAGGTGGCATTATGGTATGAAGCCTATAAGGATGCCGGTTTTGATGTAATCTATATAGGTACTCAATCAGCTCTGCAGGATTACAGTACTTATCCTTGGCATATCTCCGTATCTGCTCCATCCACTTGGTCATATGTTCAAAGTTATGCCACCACTACCGTCACATTGGTGGATAAGGACGGGTATATGGTGGTCGATCCTTTTTCGGCGCCAGAGGATGTCCTGGCTATTCTGGAGAATGAGTTCGGAAGCCTGGAAGAGAACCTTCCTCAGATTCCCGAAGGAACAGCCAAAGTCATCCAGAAGGCTTCCAAAGGCGATGGTGTCGACCTTGTTTTCCTTGGGGACGCTTTCACATCGAAGATGATATCTGACGGATTGTTCGATCAGGCTGTGAATGATGCTGTCGAAGCATTCTTCTCGACTGCTCCTGTCAGCGGCCTTCGTGATTGTTTCAATATTTATTCTATAGCTGTTCCCTCCATATCCTCTGACTATTTTGACGGCTCGAATACAGCATTCGGCTGCCGGTATGGTGATGGCACTACTATAAAGGGCAATGATTCCAGATGTCGTGATTATACTATCGATGCGGTATCCAAGCAGCGGCTGGATGATGCGGTGACAGTTGTTCTTATGAACTCAGAACGCTATGGAGGTACATCATATCTCTATCCTCCTTCTTCCGGTCAATATGGCCGCGGATGGGCTGTCTCGTACATACCTTTATGCTCCGATTCTGAGGATTTTACATTTCTGGTAAGGCATGAAGCGCTCGGACACGCTTTTGCCAAACTTGCGGACGAGAATTCTAATGAAGCTAATGGGCAGATTCCTTCGTCGTTGGTCTCCGATATAAAAGATAAGGAAAAATACGGCTGGTGGAGCAATATTGACTTTACATCGGACCCTTCAGCAATTAAGTGGGCACGATTTGTCAGCGATCAGCGCTACTCATCGGAAAGGATAGATGTATATAAGGGAGGCTGGGGATATTGGACCGGTATCTGGACTCCGACCTGGAGGAGTATAATGAAGGGAAATTCAGATGAGTTCAATGCGCCTTCGCGCGAGGCTATATGGAAGCGTGTCATGAGTCTTTCCAACGGACCAGGATGGACTCCGACTTATGAAGCCTTTGTCGAATATGACCTGGGGATTACTGAGCAATAAATCTGTAGAGAATTTCTCCTGTCTGCTTTGCCGGAGCAGTATTGGATGCTGAGAAACGTGATAAACGTGCCGCTCGGACAGCAAAGTTACGCAGACATTGGTCATTTGCAGATATTGCGTCCATAACCTGGGCATTGATTACCTGTCCCTGTGGATTTACTGTGATGATGACAGTGACATCGCCGGCTCCATAGCATCGGTATGCGGGAATCTTAAGGTGGCTGGCTTTTCTGCCGTCCAGTGTATAGGAAACTACAGAAGGGCCGCTGTAGGCTTTCTGACTGCTGTTGTCCGGTTTGTTCTGATGCTGCATTTCTACAGTTTCATTGCGGGCATCCTCTTCGATCCCGTCTTTCTGGCCGTTTTTAAGGTCTCTGGCGAGCCTTTCCGCGTCTTTGTATAATTGGTCCGCGTCAGTACCTCTGTCGTCCTTCAGCTGTGATCCTGCGTCTACAGCGATGTTTCTGATTTCACGTGAATTCTGCCGGCGTGCGGCCGCAAGCATGTCATCCAGCTTTTTGCTGATGTCCTGCTTCATCACTTCTTCCTTCTCCCTTCGTTCGAGTTCCTCTTGTTTGGTGAAGTCCAGGACGAAGCTTTCTTCGCGTCTGAGCGAGGTATCAATGGAATACAGCAATAAGACAATAATCACCGTGAGATGAAATATCACGGTGAGATAAAGTCCTGCTCTGTTTTCCTTTCTGCTCATTTATTTCTGCTTTCCACTGGAAAGAGATTTCTCGATGGTAGCCGAGATGACATCGATGGCGACTTTGTTGTGGCCTCCCTGCGGGATTATGATGTCTGCATATCTCTTGCTCGGCTCAATGAACTGCAGATACATTGGTTTTACAGTCTGTGAGTATCTCTCGATCACCCATTCTACAGTCTTGCCTCTTTCCACAATGTCACGTGCCATCACTCGCATAAGCCTGTCATCATCGTCAGCATCCACGAAGATCTTGATGTCCATCAGCTTTCGGAGCTTTGGATCGGTGAAGATAAGGATGCCCTCCACAATGATTACATCTGCCGGCTTCACGGTAACGGTCTCGTGCTTTGAACGGCCGCAGGTGATATATGAATATACAGGCTGTTCCACGACCTTTCCATCGCGCAGCTCCTTTAGCTGCGCTCTGAGAAGGTCAAAGTCAATTGAATCGGGATGGTCGAAGTTGTGTACCCTTTTCTGCTCCTCAGTGTAGTGGCTGAGGTCCTTGTAATATGAGTCCTGAGGAATCACGACAACATTCTCCTGAAGCTGTTCAGTGATCGCCTTTACTACAGTAGTCTTTCCAGATCCGGATCCTCCGGCTATTCCGATTATCAGCATTATAATAAATATTTACTTATTATACTTTAATATTCGCAGTTCTTTGGAGTGCGAGGGAAAGGTATTACGTCACGGATATTCGTCATACCTGTAACGAAGAGGAGAAGTCTCTCGAATCCCAGACCGAAACCACTGTGAGGAGCCGAACCGAAGCGGCGTGTGTCGAGATACCACTCGAGACCCTTGCGGCTCATTCCGGTTTCCTCTATACGTGCCTCAAGCTTCTGAAGCGATGCTTCTCGCTCTGAACCACCAATGATTTCACCGATCTTCGGGAAGAGTACGTCCATAGCGCGTACAGTCTTGCCGTCCTCGTTCTGCTTCATATAGAATGCCTTGATATCCTTAGGATAGTCTGTAAGGATTACCGGCTTCTTGAAATGCTTCTCTACGAGATATCTCTCGTGCTCGCTCTGAAGGTCTGTGCCCCAGCTTACCGGATATTCCCACTCTACGCCTGCTGCTTCGAGAATCTTGATACCCTCTGTGTATGTAAGGCGTACGAATTCTGTGTCTGCTACACCTTCAAGACGTTCGATCAGCTCATTGTCATATCTGTCATTGAGGAACTTGATGTCTTCGTAGCAGTTGTCAAGAGCATACTTGACGAGATACTTGATGAACTCCTCTGCGAGATCCATATTGTCCTTGATGTCATAGAATGCCATTTCAGGCTCTATCATCCAGAACTCTGCGAGGTGACGTGGAGTATTAGAGTTCTCCGCGCGGAAAGTCGGACCGAATGTGTAGATGTCACCGAGTGCCATTGCACCAAGCTCTCCCTCGAGCTGTCCGCTCACTGTAAGGCTTGATTCTTTGCCGAAGAAATCTTTTGTATAATCAATTCCGCCCTTCTTGTTACGTGGGAGGTTCTCCATATCGAGAGTCGTTACGCGGAACATCTGACCGGCACCTTCGCAGTCTGAAGCTGTGATGAGTGGAGTATGTACATATACGAACCCTTTCTCATTGAAGAACTGGTGGATAGCATATGCCATCTTGCTTCTTACGCGATATATTGCTCCGAATGTGTTTGTTCTTGGACGAAGGTGAGCTACAGTTCTTAGGAACTCGAATGATGTATCCTTTTTCTGAAGAGGGTAGCGCACTGGGTCGCATTCTCCGTATACTTCGATTTCTGTAGCCTGGATCTCTGTAGCCTGGCCACCTCCCATCGACTCTACAAGCATACCTTTTACAGCTATGCAGGCTCCGGTGGTGACTTTTGCCAGTACAGACTCGTTCTCTGGAGTCTTGTCTACTACGATCTGTATATTATTGATGGTAGAACCGTCATTAAGCGCGATGAACGCTACATTCTTGTTTCCTCTTTTGGTCCTTACCCATCCTTTTGCAAGAACCTCTTTGCCTGCCTCAGATTTGAGCAGGTCTTTGATCTTGGTTCTGATTACTGTTTCCATTATTATATTACTGATTTTACAAACTTTGCAAAGATAATCGTTTTGCTTTTATTCGCCTAAAATTTTCCCCTTTTTAGTCATATCCGGGTACTTTCTTTTCTCCATTGTATATAAGGATAGCCCAAAAATACCGATTTTTCTTATAGGTTGTATCTGGCTCAACAAAAAAAAGCAGCTCTTTGAAGGAACTGCTTTCTTTAATATTGATGTATGCTGAATTACTTATCAGCTGGTTTTCTTGCTGTATACATAATCTTAAGCGCTGAGCACTTACGAAGCTCCTGCTTAACATCAGTAACGATACCCATACGAGTGTTCTCGTCAGCCTTGATTGCCACTGTCATAAATGATCTGTCGGCCTCTGACATAGCGTCACGCTCTGCTGCGATGAAGTCGCGGATCTCTGCAGTAGTCTTGAAAGAGTCGTTGAGCTGGATACGTGACTCGGTACCGAACTGAGCCTGAAGGTTTCTTGTAGGTGTACCGATGTTGATGTATGAAGTCAAGTCTTTTCTTTCAAGCTTTGCAATCTCAGATGCCTCAGGAAGTTTGACCTGAACCTTGCTCTCTGTTTCACGCATAGTGGTGGTCACCATAAAGAAGAACAGGAGCATAAACACGATGTCGGAAAGTGATCCTGATGGTGGATTTGGCACTGTCCTTTTACCTTTCTGTTTGAATTTTGACATATTGCTATCTCCTATTTACTTTTTAGAAACATCCTTAGGTTCCGCCTCAGAAATATTCTGTGGAACTGCCTCTCTTACGACCTTCTGCTCATCTTCGTTACACTTGATATAAAGCTTACCGAAGTTAGCTATTGCAAACTCGTCACGAAGTTCGTTTACGGCCTTTACGAGCTCGTTCTGCACTGCGATATATGCCTGGTAGCTGGTACCGCGGTCATTCTGAAGTGAGATTACGCCCTTAGAGACCATACAAGGTCCGAATCCTTCGATTTCCTTTTCCTCCTTTTCTGGAAGATTAGGGTCGTTTGCCGGGTTAGAAAGGAATTCCTTGATCTTATCCTTGAGTTGGCTGACGTCCATAGGCTCAGTACCAGCAAGCAGTCTGTCGGCAGAGTTGATCTTCACAACGATGATGTTACGACGATTTACCTTCTGATCCTGTGCCTTCTGATTTGGATCCGGCATAGGAGGCAGACGGCGCTGCAGACCCTTGTCCTGGTCCATTGTTGTAGTCATCAAGAAGAAACAGAGCAGAATGAATGCCATATCCGCCGTTGAACTTGAATTGATTTCTGGTGTTTTTCTAGCCATGGCGTGCTTTATTTACGTACTGCTCCTACAATCCAACCTACAACGAGGGCAAGGATTGAGAGACCAAATGTGAAATAAGTAAGATTGAGGACTGTATCTGTCAGCTTGAGTGTACCGTCTGACACTGGGTCGCCGAGGTATCCTACGGCTGGTGTTCCTGGTGCGAGTACATAAGCTACTGCAACGATCGCTCCGACGGCAACAAGACCAAGAACGAGCTTGAGCAGGCTCTTAGGATTGTTGATTCCACCGATCACCACTACTCCGATAACTACAGCGAGCAATGCGATTGCTGCGAAAGCATATGCGCAGTAGAGGATATTGTCAACCGGAGCGTTACCGTTTGATTCAAAGCCTACGAGGAATCCGTAAACACTGAATACGATACCTACGATGAACAATGCGACCAGGACCCATTTAATGATTTTATCGTATTTCATTTTATGGAATTTTCAATTATTATTTTCCCTGATTCTTAACCAAGATGTCCATAAGAGAGATTGAAGCATCCTCCATATCGATAGTGAGGGACTCAACCTGTGAAAGGATGTAGTTGAAGAAGATCTGAAGGATAACGGCAACGATCAAACCACCTACAGTAGTGATCAAAGCGACCTTCATACCACCTGCTACGACTGCTGGAGACATATCACCTGCAACCATAATCGCGTCGAACGCCTGGATCATACCGATAACTGTTCCCAAGAATCCGAGTGATGGTGCGATAGCGATGAAGAGAGAGATCCAAGAGAGGTTCTGCTCCATCTTGCTAGCCTCAACTCCACCGTAAGAAACAACAGCCTTCTCAACCTCCTCAAGGCTCTGACCGTCAGCAAGGCGGATGAGTGCCTGAGTGAAGATAGACGCTACAGGACCACGAGTGTTGCGGCAAACGTCAGTAGCAGCTGCTACGCCACCATTCTTGAGAGCGTCCTCGATCTTAGCGAGAAGCTTCTTGGTGTTGGTCTTAGAGAAACCGAGGTAACGCCGATTGCTGCCAAAAACATGAAAATTTTTTTCATAATTGTTTTTGTGTGTTTGATTAAATTAAAGTTATTGAATTGTTATTAGTTAATATTCTGTACTTTACGATTGGGCGCAATGCACCTCACCTATAAAATGCGGTGCAATTTAGCAATTTATTTCCAAATGGCAATATTTATTTTGATATTTCTCCCCGTAAATCGCATTCCAGGCCCGTTTTTACACTCTCGCTGCTGGTATGCTGTCCCAGGAGATGGAATAGTTTGCCTAGAGCGCTTTCCGTCGTGCTGTCATATCCATTGACTACGCCGGCTTCCTTGAGGCATTTGCCCGTTGCGTATATGTCCATATTCACGCTTCCAGCCATACACTGGGTCACGTTAAGCAATATCTTACCTATTGCCGATGCTTCTCTGACTATGGAAATGAACCATTCCTTTGACGGTGCATTGCCCGCTCCGTAGGTCTCTATGATTACGGCACGTGTGTCGTTGCCGCATAAAATCGTACGAACGATCTGAGGGGTTATGCCCGGGTGCATCTTGAGAATGGAAACCCTGGTATCCAGCGACTTGTGGAATACTGGTCTTGCGTCCCATACTGCCGGCCTTCTGATGAGTCCTGAGTTGTATCGGATATGTATTCCGGCCTCTGCCAGCGGCGGAAAGTTAGGAGAGCGGAATGCTCTGAAATTGTCAGAGTTTATCTTGGAAGCCCTGTTGCCGCGCATCAGCACATTGTCGAAATATATGCAGACTTCCGGGACAATGGCGTGGCCTTCGGTATCCTTGGCCGCTGCGATTTCAACTGAAGATATGAGGTTTTCCTTTCCGTCAGTGCGCGGGGTGCCGATAGGGAGCTGGCTTCCGGTGAAGATCACAGGCTTGGTGAGCCCCTCGATCATAAAGCTGAGGGCCGAAGCTGAATAAGCCATAGTGTCAGTGCCGTGCAGGATTACAAATCCGTCATATTCATCATATTTCTCCTCGATCAGACCTGCCAGTGACAGCCATAGGTTAGGCTCAATGTCGGAAGAGTCTATGAGGGGGTCGAATGTATATGTGTCTATTCTGTATGCAAATTTGCCAAGTTCCGGAACTTCTTCCAGTATCTGGCTGAAATTGAATGGTTTGAGGGCCTGTATCACAGGGTCCTCCTTCATACCTATCGTACCTCCTGTGTATATGAGGAGCAAGGCTGATTTCTCTGATGTGGACTCTGTCGGTTTCATATTCCGAATAGTTTTTCTGCGTTTCGGGTAGTGGTTTCAGCGATTTCAGCGATATCCCTTCCGGTGAGCTCGGAGAGTTTTGCCGCGATATGCGGGATATAGCTGCTTTCGTTACGCTTTCCTCTGAACGGGACCGGGCTGAGATATGGGGCGTCAGTTTCAAGCAGGATACGATCGAGTGGTATGTTTTTGACAGTTTCTGCAATCCCTGCTTTCTTGTAGGTCAGGACGCCTCCGATGCCGATGTACCAGTCTCCGAGCCTGCTGAGTTCCTGGAATGTTTCCTTACTGCCGCTGTAGGCGTGGAACACTCCTCTGAGATTAAGATGCTTGCAATCTTTCAATACGTTGATTATCAGTTCTGTAGATTCTCTGGAGTGGATGATTGCGGGAAGGTTCATCTTGTCAGCCATTTCCAGCTGGATACGCAGGGCTTCCTGCTGTTCTCTTACGAAATCTCTGGACCAATAGCAATCCATTCCGATTTCTCCGATGGCGTATATCTTGTGTGAGAGGAAGCCTTCAAGCGCGGAAAGCTCTTTTTCCCAGCCGGCGTCTATGGATGTAGGGTGTAGGCCCAGGCAGGGAAATGCAGTGCCCGGGTGTCTGTCAGCCAGTGCGAACATTGCATTCCTGGACTGAGAGTCGATGTCGGGTAGAATCATCTTTGTGACACCTGCTTCGACAGCTCTTCCGATGGCGGAATCTTCTTCCGGATGGAATGCCTCGTCATACAGGTGGCTGTGTGTATCTATGAATCTCATATATGTCTATATGTGCTATCTTGCAAATATAGATAATTTATCGGAAAATCTTAGTCTCCAGAGTACATCTTTGAAGAAGATCCACGCATATGAGACCTTCCGTTTCCAGAAATCCGGTGATCTGGGAGGCCTTCACATACTCCATTCCTGTCTTGAGTGCGGCTTCTTCGACTGTGATACCTCTTTCGTTCCTGATTGCTTCCAGGATTTTCACAAAATCTGTAATCTGATCTGGCGGACACTGCTTTCCGAAATGCCGGTCCAGTATCTCGACAGGAGAGAGTCTGACCTTCCTGGAGGCACGTCCGAGCCCGAGGCTTTCCGTGAGATCTTCGATAGAAATCAGGGGTTCAGCCACTTTCTCGCGGATGAGCCTGTTGCAGCCTTGTGAACGGACGTCGTCGGCTCTTCCGGGTAGTGCGTAGACATCCCTGCTGTATGAGAATGCCAGTCGGGAGGTCGTCATCCCACCGCCTCTGGACTTTGATTCTATAAGTATCGTAGCGTCTGCAAGACCTGCGATTATCCGGTTCCGTCTGAGGAAATGAACGGCCAGCGGAGCGGTGCCCGGCGGGTAATCTGTGATCAGGGCACAGCCTGGCGTGTGCCAGAGTTTCCAGGCAAAATCCTTATGCCTGTATGGATATGTCGATTCCGGGCCAGTGGCCATAACGGCTATTGTAGGCAAGCCGCAGTCCAATGCAGTCTTGTGAGCGCAGATGTCCGTTCCAAGAGCCAGACCGCTGACAATGACAGGCCTTTCATTACCGGAACTTATGCTCTGCACTATTCTTTCGCACCATTCCTTTCCGTATGGTGATATGTCACGTGTACCTACTACCGCAATGCTTTTTGGGCGAGACCACAGCTCCTGTGGCGGAGTGATGCTTTTAATGTATAGGCCGATGGGAGCGTCCGGACATTCTTTCAGCAGGGTTGGGTACTCTGAGGAATTCCATTCAGTAAATGTGATTCCAAGATTTTCCAGATTCCTTAGCTCCTGACGGGCTGACCTGACGGCTTCGCTGCATATAGAACCTATATGCTGTGAGGCTCGACCAAGCATAGCTTCGAGTTCTCCGCGTCCGAGCCGGAATACCTCTGACGCGCTTCCCAAATGGGATATCAGTGCAGTACCGGTTCTTGGACTGAATCCGAAAATCCTGTTCAATGCGCAGGCGCAGGCTTTTTCTTCTATATTTTCCATATCGCAAAGTAAAACGAAAAAACTGCCTCCTGATGCACTCAGAAAGCAGTTTTTTTTCTTTTTTATGCGATGTTTTTCTCTTTTTTATGTCTTTTGAACTTTTTTTATCTTCCTTAGGCAGACGCTATCAGATAATGAGAAGGGCATCGCCATATGGACCGAACTTGTAGTCCTGTTCCAGCGCGGTCTTGTATGCCTTCATCACATTCTCATATCCTCCGAATGCAGCTACTGACATAAGCATAGTAGAGCCCGGACGATGGAAGTTCGATACAATGGCATTAGGTATGGCGAATCTGTATGGCGGGAAGATGAACTTGTTTGTCCAGCCGTCATATGCATTCACTTCATCATTTGTAGTTACGTATGTCTCGAGTCCTCTGATGACTGTGATGCCTACTGCGAGGACCTTGTTTCCGGCCTTCTTGGTCTTGTTGATCAGGTCTGCAGTCTCTTCTGTGATGATAAGTCTCTCGGAGTCCATCTTATGCTTGGACAGATCCTCGACGTCCACTTCCCTAAAGTGTCCGATACCCATATGCAGAGTGACGAATGCTTTGTTTATATCCTTGAGAATCATTCGGTTGAATAACTCGCGGCTGAAGTGGAGACCGGCTGCTGGAGCGGATACGGCACCTTCGTGCTTTGCGAAGATTGTCTGGAAGTTCTCTGCGTCTTCAGGTGTCACTTCTTTCTTGACCCAGTCCGGAATAGGAGTGTGTCCGAGTGAGAAAAGATTCTCCTTGAAGTCCTCGTAGCTTCCGTCATAGAGGAAACGGAGTGTACGTCCTCTTGATGTGGTGTTGTCGATAACTTCCGCCACAAGGCTCTGGTCTTCGCCAAAATAAAGCTTGTTTCCGATTCGGATCTTTCTTGCCGGGTCTACGATCACGTCCCAGAGTCTCTGTTCGCGGTTAAGCTCGCGCAGAAGGAATACTTCGATGTCTGCTTCTGTCTTTTCCTTCTTACCATAAAGTCTGGCAGGGAAAACCTTTGTGTCGTTAAGGACGAAGGTGTCACCCTTGCCGAAGTAATCGATGATGTCCTTGAAGAGCTTGTGCTCTATTTCTCCTGTAGCCTTGTGAAGGACCATCAGCTTTGCCTCGTCACGCCATCTCGGCGGCTCTGTCGCGATCTTCTCAGCAGGAAGATTGAACTGGAATTGTGAAAGTTTCATATATGTAGTAAAATTTAAACTGCAAAATTCATAACATTATACGGATTTTTACAATTTTTGTTTCACTTATGATGAGAAATTTGCGAAAAATCATACTTTTGCTTCCCTGAATACCTCAGCTATAGATGGATAAGTGTTTGTCAGGAACGCCGGAAGGCTTGATTTGGCGACCCACGCTGCCTGGGCTATATCTTCCTCACGCTGTGGTGTCAGGTCTACAGGGGCAGTATACAGCATATCATACCACCAGGTGTGCTTCAGATGCCAGATTCCCTCACGTCTGTAGCAATGGTCAGTGATGCATATAAGGTCTCTAAGTTCCAGATCCCGGATGCCTGTTTCTTCGCATACTTCTCTTAAAGCTGTCGTTTCTATCGGCTCCCCCGGATCCTGATGCCCTTTGGGCAAGTCCCAGAGACCGTTCCTGGAAATCAGCAGGTAGTCTCCTCTGCGATTGGATACAAGCCCGCCTCCGGCATTGACTTCCTTGAATTCAGCACAGATTCTCAGATATGTTCCCTCAATGTCTTCTGTCGGAACAAAGACGCGGTGAAGAGAGTCTGATGATTCGACCATTTCCACGAGCGTATGTATGCTTGATTTCTCCCCGATTCTGAACATAAGGGCATTGGGGTCAGAAAGTACCGGGTCGTCAGGATGACATATGATTATACACCTCTTTTCGAAATATATCTTGTGCATTTGACCTATAATTTTATTAACTTTGCGCGGATAGTGCAATTAGCATATTTTTTGTGCCTGCAAATATAGGCAGAAGAAGTGAAATATAATCAAAACTTATAAATATGGAATCAGTTGAGAAGGCTGTGGCCAAGTCTCTTCTTGAGATCAAGGCCGTTTTACTCAGACCGGAAACCCCTTTTACCTGGGCTTCAGGCTGGAAGTCACCGATTTATTGTGACAATAGAAGAATACTCTCTTATCCGGAGATTCGTGAGAATGTCTGCCGTTGGATGGCTGATATAATCCAGAAGCAGTATCCTGATGTGGAGGTCATCGCTGGTGTGGCTACCGGAGCCATCGCACACGGTTATCTTGTAGCTCATATTCTTGGCAAGCCGTTCTGCTATGTAAGACCTAAACCGAAGGATCACGGTACCGGTTCACAGATCGAAGGAATTCTTGAATCAGGAAAGAAGGTGGTTATCGTTGAGGATCTGATATCTACAGGAATGAGCAGCCTCGCTGCAAAGAATGCGCTTGTGAATGCAGGTGCTGATGTGATGGGTATGGTAGCTATCTTCTCATACAATTTCCTCCACGCGCGCAAGGCGTTTGAGGATGCGAATGTCGAGCTTACTACTCTTTCAAATTATGATACCCTTATCGAAGTGGCTCACGAGGTCGGTTATGTGAAGGAGTCGGAAATCGAGGTGCTCAAGGAGTGGCGCATCTCACCTTCAACCTGGAGGCAGTAGTCTATGGCTGAATTCAGAAGCAAGAAAGCTGTAGTATCCAAGGCTCCATATGAACTCTATATGGCTTTTGTGGATATGCGTAACTTCGTCCAGTTTCTTCCTGAAGAGAAGAAGGCTGATGTTACCGCTGACTATGACAGCATACACGCAATGGTCCAGGGCTTCAACATAGGAGTGCGTGTGAAGGATAGAGTGCCATATTCCAGAATCGAATTCCAGGATGATGGAGCTCCTTTCAAATTCTTCCTGACCCTGCATTTTGATGCTGCATCGGATCCGTATAAGACAGACTTCCAGATCGTTGCAAAGATGAAAGTATGATAAACGGATCATTCAGGAAATATCTTGAAGAGGCGATAGGGAGCGATAATGCCCTTGTCGCTTTTTCTGCTTTTGAAAGTCCGGCTTCGACTGCTGTCAGGTATAATCCTTTCAAGAATGGATTATGTCCGGAGGGACGTCCGGTAGCCTGGAACAGGTATGGAAGAATACTCTCAGAAAGGCCGGTATTCACTCTTGACCCTCATTTCCACGCCGGAGCATATTATGTACAGGATTCTTCGTCGATGTTTGTAGGATATGCATTCAGGAAGCTTCTGGAAAGCATTGAAAAGCCGTATGGACGTCCGGTCAGAGTGCTGGACTTATGTGCAGCTCCGGGTGGTAAGACAACTGATATTGCTGCTTCCCTGCGAGGGGCGTACGGAAATGATTTCCTGTTGGTGTCCAATGAGGTGATGAAGGCGCGTGCCGGGGTTCTGGCGGACAATGTTGCATTGTGGGGCGATCCAAATGTCGTAGTGACTTCTGATGACCCTCGAACATTTGCCGCTCTTCCTGGCTTTTTCGATGTAATCGTAGCGGATGTGCCTTGTTCTGGAGAAGGTATGTTCCGCAAGGATGAGGAGGCTCAGAAGCAATGGTCAGAAGACAATGTTGCTCTGTGCGAGGCAAGACAGAGGAGGATTCTGGCTGATGTGTGGCCTTCTCTCAGGCAGGGAGGATTGTTCATATATTCAACCTGCACTTTCAACAAATATGAAAATGACGGCAATGTCCGATGGGTTGCTGCAGAACTTGGCGCGAAATGCCTGCTGGAGGAAGATGTGCTGGAAGCGGGAGCAGGAGTGATAAAGACAACTCTTGGCTATAGTCTTGTTCCCGGACACGTGGAAGGCGAGGGACAATATTGCAGCGCATTGAAAAAGACTTCAGAGGTCGGATTCCCCGATATAAGGCAGAAGTCGGTCCGACAGTCCAAGGCTATAGCTGTTCCTGAAGGAATCACTGAAGGGCTTCTTACCGTGGAAACCGTTTCGAGACTCAGAGGTGAAACCGTGATCGCTATACCAAAGAATATATCAGCAGAACTTGGCATTCTGGAGCAGGCCTTGCATATCATTGCAGCAGGCTGTGCAGTAGGAAACCTGAAAGGCAAGGTGCTGGTACCTGATGCTGATCTTGCTCTGTCGCTTATGTTTGACAGAGCCGCATTCCCGGAGGCAGAGGTAGACAGAGATACCGCTCTGGCATATCTGCATAGGGATGCCATAAGCCTTCCGGATGCTCCAAAAGGTTATGTTACAATTGTATATGAGGGACTTCCTCTGGGGTTTGTGAAGAACCTGGGTAACAGGTGCAACAGTCTGCATCCGCAGAGCAGAAGAATAAGAATGAATATAAAATAAAGATCAATGAGAAGATTGACAGTGGCTGTGGCAGTGCTCCTTGCACATTTTGCGGTTTTTGCCCAGACAGATTCAGAAAGATATGAACAAAGATATGATATGCTGGTGTCCAAGCTGGGGCCGGCCGGAATAGGCGTAGAGACTGTGTTGAACAATTGGGAGAAAGTCGATTCGACCAATGCGAAGATGCTATCAGGAAAATTCAGCTATCTTTTTACTAAGGCGCAGTCATCTCAGGTGGTTGTCAAGCCTACTAAGAAATATCTTGGAATGGAACCGGTGCTTTCTCTAAAGGACAGTCTTGGCAATGATGTGTATTATTATCAGGAAAGTGTCTTTGATGATGAACTTTACGGTGAGGCGATGATGGCTGCAGACAAGGCTATTGAAATATGGCCGGACAGACTTGATTTCAGATTTATGAAAGCGAATGCCTATCTGTCGTATGAAAAGGAGAGCCCTGATATGGCGCTTGTTTATCTTAAGAATCTGATTTCGGAGAATGATACCAGAAAAAATCCTTGGATTTTTGACGGGACCAAGGCTGATGAAAGTTTCTTTGAGGAAGCAATGCAGGAATATTGCTATACATTCTATACAATAGGCAGCCAGGCTTCTTATGATGCTTTTCTGAATCTTTCACAGTTCCTGTCCAAACTTTATCCGGATAATATGGGCTTTATAAACAATATAGGTTCATATTATCTTCTCAAACAGGATTATAAGTCTGCATTGAAATATTATGACAAGGTGCTCAAGAAGCATCCTGATGATAATACAGCGGCAAGGAATGCGCAGCTTGCAGCAAGAAAAATGAGGAATGTCAAGCTGGAAAAGAAATATCTTGAGCTTATTGTGAAGTACGGTTCGGAAAGGGACCGTCTTATGGCTCAGGGCAGGCTGGATGCGTTAGGCAGTAAATGATGGACGTTTCTTTATTCATATCGAAAAGGCTTCAATTCAAGGGGAAGATCTCAATGGTTTCCATTGCGGTCAGCTATCTTGTGATGATAATTGCCGTGTCTGTGTCGTCCGGATTCCGTCAGGAAATCCGTGCAGGACTCGCCGGACTTTCGGGTGATATAAGAATTCTCCCTCCTTCCCGCTCTGTACTTGATGAAACTCTCCCGATCGAGAAGAATGCCGCCTATCGGTCTTATGTGGAAGCGGTAGATGGAGTCTGCGAAATACGTCCGGTTGTATATAAGGCAGGAATTGTAAAGCATTCCGATAATATCCACGGTGTTCTTTTCAAAGGAGTGGAGTCCGATGATACCGTGCAGCTGGCGGTGTCCATTCCGAGACGTCTGTCGGAAATTACCGGTCTTGTTCCCGGGGACAGGATGCTGACTTACTTCGTAGGAGAGTCTGTCAAGGCCAGACAGTTCAATGTTACTTCGGTATATGATGCATTGGTGGAAACTGATGATAAACTGGTGGTTTATGCTGATATCACAGATCTTCAGAGAGTAAATGGTTGGGAAGAAGACTATGTGTCCTGCCTGGAGGTGATGCTGGATGATAGGATGAGGAATGAGGCTGACATAGAGACAGCTAACAATGAGATCGGTACATTGATCAATGCATATTCTTCCGACGATGAGGAATTTGTCATAGCTTCATCCTCTGTTTCCACATATCCTCAGCTTTTCGACTGGCTGGATCTCATCGATTTCAATGTCTTCTTCATACTTGTTCTGATGACGATTGTGGCAGGTTTCAATATGATTTCCGGTCTGCTGATAATGCTTTTTGAAAATATATCGGTAATTGGTCTTCTCAAGGCTTTAGGTATGACAGACAGGTCCATATCCAAGGTGTTTCTTTCGAGTTCGGCTGTGCTTGTCTGCAAAGGTATGGCTTGGGGAAATATTCTTGCGATTCTCTTCTGTATAGTCCAGAATACCACAAAAGTTCTCAGGCTTAATCCTGAGAACTACTTTGTATCGTATGTTCCTGTGAAGTTGAATCCGGGACTGATCATTACGGCAGACATTGCATCTTTCATTGCAATAATGATTCTGCTTCTGATCCCGTGCCTGTTCATATCAAAGGTAGATCCTGCTGATACTGTCAGGGTAAGGTAATTCAGGTGTTGGGACAGATTCTGCAGAAGGCTTCGTAGATCGACATAATGCTGTCGATGTATGCGATGGTTTCGTAACCTTCGAATTTACCAAGCTTGACAGATTCTTCCTGAAGAATGGAATCCTCTCTCATAAGTGGAATGATGCTTACGATAGATTCCCAGGAGTTCTTGTCTGTTTCCATAGTCTCAGCAAATCTTCTGCAGTCTGCGATACGTCCTTCTCCTGCGTTATACGCTGCCAGGGTGAATTTGACCATCTCGCTGTTTTCCATACCGCTCTTTGAATATAGTCTCTGGAGTCTTTTGAGATGCTTTGTTCCGGCCTTGATGTTCTGCTCCGGATCGAGGAGGTCATCGATTTCATAATGGCTGGCTGTCTGAGGCATTACCTGCATAAGACCCTTTGCACCTCTGTGCGAAGTGGAATTGATGGAGAATTTAGATTCCTGATAGATGACTGCTGCAAGCATCCTCCAGTCCCATCCGAGTTCTGATGCATATTTTCTGATGATTTCGTCGTATGGACTCAGAGTCTTTGATCTGACCCCTCTCTCAGCACGCTTGTACGGATTGAAAGTGCGACGATATGTATCCTTCGCATCTTTATAGTAATCCATAGAAGTGATATGACTGATCCAGGTGTTGATCTGATGCAGCTGTCCTTCTTCCTTGACTGCCCAGACTGTGCAGTCGTCGATGTGTCGTGAAAGGTTCAGCTGTGGTGTCTCTCTGGCTTCTTCATCGTGCATAATCACGATGTCGGCTCTTCCTTGCTGGAGAGAGTCTATCCAGTTTTCCTTTCTGCTGGCAGAAACAATCCGGATGTCGCACCTGTTGTCTTCTGCAAATTTGTTTAAAAGATGATAGTTGAAGCCGGTCTCCAAGCCGTGCGCTCCATACATATCATCACAGAGGTCGATAGCGCATACTATCTCCTTTCCTGAGAAGAAGTCTTCTGTGATGGCTCCGCTGAGTGGCCTTCCATTCTCCAGAAGCGGCATCGCACAGATTATCAGCATTGAAATAATAACGTTTCTGACTCTTCTCTTCCTTTTTTCACTAAATTTCATTTTACACTACATAATTATCTACCGTCCAGCTCTTCCCGGCTGTCGGCCCGGGCCCGCACCGCCTCCCGCGGCTCCTCTGTTAGCACCGCCTCCCGCGGTGGTTTTGCCCGTATTACCACTACTTGTATTTCTTCCGGCCTGTGTATAGAAAGGCCAGGTTATTCCTATCTTGAACGCTCTCTGGGATGGTATGTAACCGGCTGCAGAGAAATAATCTGCGGACTCGTTAGGCCATCCCATATTCACGTTGAGCACCTTCAGGAACACTGATACTCTTTTCCACTGTACATTGACGAATGCATCTATGTGCGGACAGTTTCCGAATTGCTCCTTGTTTTGGTTGTGGAACACTCCCAGTACCGGATTATATGCCGGTGCATACCATTTGGTGGTGAATGTTCCGTTTGCTCCGATCTGCATTGTCATTGAATTCTTCACTACGTCGAATTCTGCGTAGTATCTGAAGTTAAGACCCAGCATCGGGAGCGGCATCACTTCCTTGTCTGATGAAAGCTGGAAAAGAAGTCTGTGGTCGAAATGGAATTTCCAGACTTTGAAATCTTTTCTAAGTGATGCTGTCATTACGCTCATAGGTTTCGAGTTCTGGCGTGCGATTCCTAATGTGTCGTAATATATATTGTTGTCAAGCAATGCATATCCGAATGTGGCATCCAGTTTCCATCTCGGGATGGAGAGGGTACCCTCTACCTTTGTGGTGGATATCTTGCCGAAGTCATTATCCCATCTGTAATGGTTTGTGTACAGGTGCTGCTCGTAGTAATCCGGTTCCTTGAGATTTGTCTCGAAGTGAGCCTTCAGCTCGAGCGGGCTCTTTCTGTCTTTTCTGAATGGGTACAACTTGAAGATCGCATTGGCATTTATCGTGAAGTCGTTCACTTCATAACCAAGGAACGAGTATTTGCCGAATGCGTCCCATTCAAGATATTTCTGGTATTGTCCCTGCGCTCCGGCGTATATATATGCCGAGTTCAGGAGAACGTTGTCTGGACCCTGGATGTAGTCTGACGGCTTGAATGTGAAATAGTTGGCGAGCTTGTCGCCCACTCCCACGTCAAGCTTGGATACGATTCCGTCACTCTTCCAAGGCTGCAGCCTGATGAAGAAACGATTCTCGAATTTCATCACTCGGAGCGAGTCCTTGCTCTGAGACGGATTTATATAGAATCTGTCATCGTAGAATTTCTTTCCGTATCCGTCAGTGATATTGTCCGTGTAGCTCTTTCGGAATACGGAATATTCACTGCTGTGTCCGATGAAAGCCGTGGTTATTTCAGTCTGCAAGGTGTCTGTTGCCTCTGCCTGATCGGCCTCTTTTTCCAGTCGGGCGGCTTCCTGTTCATTGTATGCAGCGATGGCAAGGGAATCTCCGCTGGCCAGAATACTGTCGCGTACTGCCAGACGAAGCTTTTCGGCCTTCTTCTGCTCGCGGTATTCCTTGTCGAGGAATGTAAACGGAATTCTGTAAGTCTGATCCAGAAAGAGAGTGTTTCTTTTGAGACTGTTACGGGCGTTGTTCAGGTAGACTTCAAGCTCGCGAGGGTCCAAAACCGTGTCGCGTATCATCTTGAGGTCGACAACTCCTCCGTTTTCGCCTCTCTCGATCCTGTCGTAAATGTATCCGGTGTGCATCAGGTACTTCTTTCCGGTGTAGTTCGCAGCCATAACGACATTTCTGTTGTCGGTGTCCTCGTTCCTTAGCATACCTCTGCTTCCGAATCTATGGTATTCCAGCAGGATGTTCAGTTCTGGAGTGATGTTCTGTGTGGTGCGGATCCTGATGTTGGCTTCCTCCTTTTCCTGATTCGCAAAAAGGGTTCCATAATAGTCAAGCTCGGTGTAAGGAGTCTTGGTGTTGAATTGTGGAAGGTTTTCCGGAGTGTAGCTCCATATCTGGTAAGGCGTGTAGAAGATGGCGTTGTCTATCTCCTGCCTTTTGAAGTAATTGTACAGCTGGGCCGGTGATCCGGGAACTCCGAGCCAGGATGCGTTTACATCTTCCCTGAATATAGGATTGTCGTGGAAGTTATAATTGAAGGATGTGTCGACCGACTGGTCTCTGAGGCCTTCCAATGAGTGGAAATATCTCTCGTGCTTCCAGGTCACGATACGCTTGTAGTGCATTGAGTCCGGGAATGCAAATGTTTCCAGAATACGCGGAGTAGCCTCTATCACACTGTCCTTATATGCTCTGATACTGTCCTTTATCTCGATCTTTCTGTTTGCGGCAGCGATCAGCCCGGGCAGCTTCTGCTCTGCATCATATTTCCTTCTTTCCTTGCGCGTCAGGGATGCATACCAGGCATTATGTCTGGCAATGGCCACCTCTGTGGAATCCTTGATATATAATGAGTCAAGCTTCTGGAGTTCAAGAGTGTCTCCTGCCATAATGAGGGAGTCGCGTACCTGTACTCTCGTAGCGGAATCCTTTACTGCTATATAATATTTGAAGAAGAAAGGATCGGTTTCCTTAAGTGAGTCCGGAACCTTGATGGTATCGCGTGCGGTGAGGATCAAGGTGTCTGCAGCAATCGAATCAACTGCAATCGAATCAGCTGCTGTAGAATCTTCTGGGAACAGTTCTGTAAATATAGAGTCTGTTTTGAGGCTGTCTGCCGGAGCTGCATCTGTGGCTGTGGTGTCGTCCAGACGGGTGAGTACGAGCGAGTCGGCAAGGCTCCAAAGCCTTACCGCTCTATGCGCATCGATACCGAATGACTGTACTGCTGCAATCATTACAAGCAGTGCCGGTACCCATATTTTAGCCACCACTTTCTTCATAACAAGACGGCAAAGGTACGAAAAAATATTGATTATTCAATACTTATGCCTTTTGCTGCCATTTCCGCCAGAGCTTTCTGATGTCCCTGGAGGTCTACATATGCGATGCAGTCCTTGAGAAGATGTACCTTGAAGCCGGCTTTCTGGAGGTCTTCGCAGGTATTGCGGACGCAGTACTCTGTAGCGATACCGCATACATATACGTCAGTGGTGTCAAGAAGCTCGAGAACTTCCGCCAATGGCTGTCCTGCATTGTTTACAGCTTCAAATCCCGAATACTGTTCGGTGTCCCTGTCGCATCCTTTGTCAAAAGTCAGTTCTTCGCTGGCATATGGAGCAAGGCTCTGATGAATCTCGCTTCCTCTGGTGCCTGCCACGCAATGTGACGGCCAGATTCCACCCTGATCTTTGAATGAGGAGTGGTCGGCAGGATGATGGTCGCGGATGAAGAGGATGGGGAAGGTGTCGAGAATCTCGTGTTCTTCACCACCTTGTCCCTTGGTCTTGGAGTCAATTGCCGCCAATGTCGCTTTGACAGCGTTTTCTGCGTTCAGACAGGCCAGGCTGCCATCAATGAAGTCGTAGAGCATATCGACGACCACTAAAGCTGAATTATGCATATTTACTGGAGTTTGCCGAAGTTCTTTATTTCTTTCACTATTTTGTCGATGATACCCATCTTCAGGTTATATAGGTCATCGGAGATATCCACCTTATAGAAGTGGGGGTTTATCAGACGTCTTTCGCTCGGACTGAAATGCATAAGGACTTCCTGATGATATTCCCTCTTCTCTTTCAATGTGTATGGTGTGTCGCATCTTGTGCCATTATCGATGACTTTATGCTGCATAACCGATGCTGTGTATTCTCCGGCTTCAAAGCTCTTTGTCAGATATCTGTCCTGTTCGTGACAAACGGTGAATGCTTCTCCTGCCTCGATCTTTCTGCTTAGTTCATCACCCCTCAGACAGGTTACGTCTACCTTGTATCTATGTCCCTTTGCCGGATCATTGACCATAATGCGGTAGGTGATCTGGAAACCTGGGTTTATAAGCTTAATCTTATCCTCAGAACGTTTCAGTACTGCTTCTCTGTCGATTTCTACGAGCTTATATACATTGCCGAAACAAGGCGCTGCCTTGCTGGTGGCTATCGCATCTCCCACTCCGTATGAGTCGATGCAGGCTCCCTGACGCTCGAGGTCGGTAATGAGGTATTCATCCAATGAGTTGGTAGCGAATATCTTGCAACCTTTCAGCCCGTTGCTGTCAAGGATTTCACGACATTCTATAGAAAGATAGGCAAGGTCACCGCTGTCCAGTCTGATTCCGTATCCCCATTGGTAGCTGTCATCGATTCCGTTTTCCTTGAATGACCTGATGGCATTGAGGATTCCGCATTTAAGTGTGTCGTAGGTGTCTATGAGAAGGATGAGCGGCTCGCCTTTGTGTGTCTTGATATATGTGTCGAATGCCTTATGCTCGCCTTCGACGCTGCAGCCGAATGCCGTTACGTAGCTGTGAGCCATTGTACCTGTCGAGCCGTAGTCATACATAGCTCCGGTGAGTATATTGGATGTAGCACTGCAACCGGCTATGATGGCTGCCTTTGCTCCATATGTGGCAGCCCAGGGGCCGTGAGCTCTTCTTGAACCGAACTCGCTGACAGGGCGGTTAGTGGCACGGCATACTCTGGAAGCCTTGGTGGCAACAGCCATCTGGTGGTTCATTATACATAGCATCGGGGTTTCGAGAACCTGTGCTTCGATCAATGGACCTTCCACGATGATGATAGGCTGGTTCGGGAAGGCAATCTCGCCCTCACGCATAGCATATACAGTTCCTGTGAATTTCATTGACGAGAGATATCCTCGAAATTCGGCATATTCCTCACCGGGGAGGAACTTCTCGAAAAAGGAAGGATCCATATTTCCGAGGTTTCCGATCATTTCGATCACTTCGTCTGTTCCGCTTACTACAGCCCAGTTATTGTTTTCCGGGGCTTTTCTGTAGAACAGATTGAAGACAGCGTGCTGGTCTTTCATTCCGCTGTCGTAGAAGGACTTTCCCATAGTGTACTGGTACTTGTCCGAGCAGTATGCGAAATTAAGCATAGCGATCAAGTGTTTAAATCATACAAATGTAAGTTTTTTTCTCCGAACATTTTCGTAAATTCGCATTTAATTAAAGGCGAATGCGAAACGATGAAGGATTTAGAAGCATTATACAGGCAATGTACAGGTTCAGAACCACGTCAGGTCACCGCTTTGACAGGTTCGGCCAGTAACAGACAATATGTCAGGATCACCGGATCGGGATACTCTTGCATAGGCGTCACTGGTACTGACCGTCTTGAGAACAATGCGTTTGTTACTATAGCCAGACATTTCCGTTCCAAGGGAATTCCGGTTCCGGAGCTTATTGCTGTCAGTGAAGATGGAATGTCCTATCTGCAGGAAGATCTGGGGGATGCCATCCTTTATGATATGGTAGCCGGTGCCGGCAAGAACGGTGGAATAGAGGAGGATTCTTCACTGGCCGATCTTCTTTGCCGGACAATGTCAATGCTTCCGAAGATTCAGTTCGAAGGTGCTGATGGCTTGGATTTTTCCGTCTGTTACCCTCAGCCTTCATTTGATAGGAGAATGATCCTGTTTGATCTGAATTATTTCAAATATTGTTTCCTTAAACCTTCCGGACTGGAGTTCAATGAGGTCCGTCTGCAGGATGACTTTGAGAGATTTGCTGACGATCTGCTTCAGGAGGATAGTGATACTTTTCTTTATCGTGATTTCAACGCACGTAATGTAATGGTGAAGGATGGCGTCCCGTACTTCATTGATTTCCAGGGAGGAAGACGTGGCCCGATCTACTATGATGTGGCGTCTTTCGTATGGCAGGCAAGAGCTTGCTACCCGCAGTGGCTGAAAGAGAGGATGCTCGAAAGTTATCTGTCTGCCTTAGGTCAATATATCGAAGTGGACCGACTGTACTTTAATGAGAGGCTTCGTCTTTTCGTACTTTTCCGTACTCTTCAGGTACTGGGTGCATATGGATTCAGAGGACTTGTGGAGAATAAGGCACGGTTTGTAGTGAGCATACCTCCTGCAATCAATGCTCTTAAGGAATTGTTATCTGTCCCTTTCGATGCGTATCCGTATCTGAATGAAGTACTCGGACTTATGGCTGATATCCCAAAGTTTTCTGCTGCACCTTCTGACGGAAAGCTTGAAGTGAAGGTGATGAGCTTTTCATATAAGAAGGGTGTGCCTCAGGATATGTCAGGAAACGGTGGCGGATACCTTTTTGACTGTCGTTCCATTCATAATCCGGGCAGATATGAGCCTTATAAGCAACTTACCGGAATGGATGAACCTGTCATCAGATTCCTGGAGGATGACGGAGAGATCATCCGCTATCTGGAACATATCTATGCTATAATTGATCCGCACGTCGAGACTTATTCAAGAAGGGGATTCACTGACCTGATGGTGGGATTCGGTTGTACCGGTGGGCAGCATCGTTCGGTATATTGCGCCGAGCATCTGGCTCATCATCTTGCGGAAAAATATCCTGACATCCGTGTCAGGCTGATTCATCGTGAACAGAAGATCGATAAAATATTGTGATATACCCATCCTTACAATAAGATAGCTATGAAATGCCTGATATTCGCAGCGGGTCTTGGAACCCGTCTGAAGCCGTTGACTGATACGATGCCCAAGGCCCTGGTGCCTGTAGCCGGGATGCCCCTTATCGAACACGTTATCCGCAAGCTTAAGGCTTCAGGTGTGGATAGGGCAGTGGTCAATGTTCATCATTTTGCGGATATGGTTCAACAGTGGGTTGAAAATCAGGATATTATGGATGTTGAGGTTTCTGATGAACGCCAGCTGCTTCTGGAAACCGGCGGCGGAGTCCTGCACGCCCGTCCGTATCTGGAAGGATGTGGGAAATTTCTTATTCATAATGTGGATATCCTTTCCAATCTGGATATCAGATGGTTCGAGTCCTGTGTACGGGAAGATGCTCTTGCGACTTTGCTCGTGAGCGAAAGAAAGACATCACGCTATCTGCTTTTTGACCCTCGGACAATGCTCCTGGCAGGATGGACCAATATCAATACCGGTGAAGTCAGGTCTCCCTATCCCGATCTGGATCCAGAGAAATGCGTGAAGCTTGCTTTTTCCGGAATACATATACTGTCGGACAAGGTTTTCGATGTGCTGGAGACTTATGCAAGAGAAAAGGGACTTTATGAAGAATATGACTCGCCTCGTTTCCCGATAATGGATTTCTACTTGTCTGTTTGTGGGAAGTATAAAATATATGGTGTCAAGGCTGAGGCGCTGCATCTGGTGGATGTAGGCAAGCTTGACACCATTGAGATTGCCGAGAGGGAGATTCTCACGCTTCGCTCAGAATGACAGTGAGGCTTCGCTCAGAATGACAGTGAGGCTTCGCTTATAGTGAAGGATTAAATGGACAATGGTTCGACCTTGTCGCAGTTTCCCATCTTCTGATCCTTTACGGGAATAGCTCTCACTATTATGATTGCGCATATAAGGATGACAAGGCTTGCCGCATAGATTCCTGCGTATTTCCAAGGGGCAAGCACGTCCATAAATGTTTCAGCGTCCTCGAATGCCGGAATGCGGCTGAAGATTGTAGCCAAAGTGTTGTTTACGCAGTGCATCAGCATTGTGAGCTTGAGCGATCCTGTCCTGTAATATACATATCCGAATAACAGTCCCAGGATGAATGCAGGAATAGCCTGCCAAGGGTTCATATGCAGAACTGCGAAGAAAGCTGCGGATATGCATATTGCTTTCGCAGGATTCATCTTGCTCATCAATCCTCTGAGTACCAGACCTCTGCATAGCCATTCCTCAAAAAGAGGAGCGAAGATGGAAACAGAAAGCAGGGATGCCCAGAGAGGACCGTTTGTCAATGATTCCAATGCTTCTTCCAGTCGCGCAGGCATATCAGGAAGTAGGGTTACGACCGGCTCGGAAACAAATGCCGCCGCCAATGTTGCAAGTGATACTGTCAAGGCAATGACAACTCCTCCTTTACTTCCGAAATTATTGCTGTCCAGAGCGTATCCGGTGTCGAAGATTTCATTTCTTCTGCTCTGGGCTGAGGCATAGAGCAGAGGTGGAATGAACGATACAGGGTAAGCGATCAGCATACTGTAGGATTCTACAAGCTTAGACGGTCCCATTGCAAAATTGAAGAGTCCGCTGAGAAGACTTCCCAGAAGAGAACCCAGAATGAACAATAGGAAAAGCATAAACATACCTCCGATTCCCGGGAGGTAATGAGAATATCCGGTGAAGAGTTCGTAGGAGGCTCTTCCTTTGTGTTTTTTGAAAAATGCCATAATTATCTGTATAGAGGTGTTGGATAAATTCCTTTGTCAGCGAATTCCTGGAATTTTGCCACGACGCCCGGACGGTCTTCCTTGAATGTTACTCCGAACCATCTTGAAGGAGTGGACAGAAGTTCGCATTTTCCTGTTTCTTCCTTGATTATGCTGTCCACTACAAACGGGATGTAGAATTCAGCCTTGAGTTCGTTGACATTCTTTTCAAGGAATCTTGTGAAGATTTCTTCGCTCTTGTCGAAATAGTCCGGGGTAAATCCCCACATATTCATAGAACAAAGTGCCTTTGGAGCCAATTCAACCGTTTCTCCTGTGACATTGTTCTCTCCGTAGATCCTGCCGTCCTGAGCCATCTGGATCTTGTGATGTTCCACTACGTCAGTCAGATAACCTGATTCGTCAGCTGTTCCGATACCTCTGGATACTCCTCCTGATTCTGACAAAGTGTTGTCCAGCTCGAATCCTACAAGAGCGTATTCTCCTGTGCTGTTTTCGTGTGCTCTCAGCCAGTCTGCAATGATTCGGAATGAGTCCTTTCCATAGTAATCATCACCGTTGATGACTGCAAAAGGCTCTTTTACCGCTTCCTTGCCCATAAGCACTGCGTGAGCTGTTCCCCAAGGTTTTTCACGGTCAGGGTTCAGGGTGAACTGTGAAGGAATCTTGTGTAGTTCCTGAGTGACGAACTGGAATTCAAGCGGCTCTCCGTCGATGCATTTTACATTGCTGTACTTTTCCTTGACGACTGCTTCCATCTGTTCGCGGAAGTATTCACGTACTATATATACTACTTTTCCAAAGCCGGCCTGAACGGCATCATAGATAGAGTAATCGATTATGGTTTCTCCGCTTGGACCGAGACCGTCCATCTGTTTGAGTCCGCCGTAGCGGCTGCCCATTCCGGCTGCGAGAACAAGAAGTGTTGGTTTCATTTTTTCGGGTTTTAAATGTTTATTGATTTTTATTTGACTTGTCGGTTTGTCAAGGTCGTGCATAAAATATGAAACTAAAAGGATGACCTTTTATTTTGCCGCGCCTTACATAATATTTGCCAAAAATAGTTATTTTTGCCGAGACAAGAATATTAAAGAAGAACTATTTTGGGAAAGATAAAGGATATTTTTTCAGGTGAGCACAGGTCTCTGGCCTGGTTTGCTGTAATTATGACCGTAGGCTTCATAGTGATGAAACTTTTCGGGCCCGGCAATACTGTAATCCATTGGATCGAGGCCAAAAGAGAGATTGCCCGCCAGGAAAGACAGATGGAGCAGTACCGACGCGATATTGAGGCTATGGATCAGGATATCGATGAGCTCAAGACCAATCGTGATTCATTAGAAAAATTCGCCAGAGAGCAGTTTGGATTTGCTGTCCCTGGCGAAGATGTTTATATTGTCAATTAAAATCCGGTGTATGTCCAAGGGGTTATGACCCTGAGTTCTTCCTTCACTGATTCCGGTACTTCCAGGGTCTCGATGAATTCTGCGATGACCTCGTGATTGATGCCCGCGCCTGTACGAGTGAGTGCCTTGAGCGTCTCGTAAGGGTTCGGGTAATTTTCTCTGCGGAGGATTGTCTGGATAGCCTCTGCTACTACAGCCCAGTTTCTTTCAAGGTCAGCCCTTATGGCCTCCTCGTTGAGGATGAGCTTTCCGAGTCCCTTCTTCAATGAGTTGAGGGAGATGATGGAGTGGGCGAGCGGCATTCCGATGTTGCGGAGCACAGTAGAGTCTGTGAGGTCGCGCTGCAGGCGTGAGATCGGGAGTTTCATTGAAAGGTGTGTGTAGAGAGCGTCTGCCACTCCGAAATTGCCTTCCGCGTTTTCGAAGTCGATAGGATTGACCTTATGTGGCATTGCTGATGAACCTACCTCTCCGGCCTTTACCTTCTGACGGAAGTATTCCATTGAAATATATGTCCATATGTCGCGCGCGAAGTCGATGAGGATGGTGTTGATTCGGCGGAGGCAGTCGAAGAGGGATGCGAGATTGTCATAATGCTCGATCTGAGTGGTAGGGAACGATCTCTGGAGACCGAGTGATGCGACGAAATCATTGCCGAATGCAATCCAGTCCACTGCAGGGTAAGCCACCTTGTGGGCGTTCATATTGCCTGTAGCACCTCCGAACTTAGCCGGGTAGGTAAGCTGCTCGAACTGGCGGATCTGCTCTTCGAGACGCACTGCGAACACATTGAACTCCTTGCCTACTCGTGTAGGGGACGCCGGCTGTCCGTGAGTCTTTGCGAGCATCGGGATTTCAGCCCAGTCAGCTGCCATTCCTTTGATCAGGCTGAGGACTTCCTTCAGAAGAGGCATAAAGCAATCGTCGATGGCTTCTTTGAATGAAAGCGGAACCGATGTGTTGTTTATATCCTGTGATGTAAGTCCGAAATGAACGAATTCGCCCCACTTCAGAATTTCCATTTCCTTGAAACGGTCCTTGATGTAATACTCGACGGCCTTAACATCGTGATTTGTAACCTTTTCTATTTCCTTCACTTTGGCTGCGTCTGCCGGAGTCATTGTTCTGTAAATGTCTCTGAGAGCTTCGAACTTCGAAGTGTCGAAATCGGCAAGCTGGGGCAGAGGGATCTGACAAAGAGCGATGAAATACTCGATTTCCACGCGAACGCGGTACTTGATGAGGGCATATTCGCTGAAATATTCCCTAAGTGGCTCAGTCTGACGCGAATAGCGTCCGTCGACAGGTGATACTGCCAAAAGTGAATGATTCTCCATTACTATCTGTTTAAGGTTTGCGTCGCAAATATAGCAAAAAGATAGAAAAAATGGTGGTAATCCGTTATCTACTTAATAAATGATTGGAAACTTGCGGAAAAAGTTTATCTTTGCCGCGATATACCATTTTAGTCTGACAATCATTAAACTAACAATAAAAAATTAAATGAAAAGTACATTTCTTAAGACAATTTCAGCTCTTATGATCACTGCATTGTCCTTCGGACTTTACAGCTGCGTAGAGCCGGAACCGGATCCGATCGGACCAGACGTTGACGTTGAAACTCCTAAAGATTCCATTCCTGAGACCAAGGAACCTCTTCTTGAGGTGAGAGTGAAATCCGTTCTCCAGACTTCTGCGGAGCTCGAGATCAATGCAGAAAACATTATGGAGATCGCTTATGTTGTCAGTGAAGAGCAGACTGAGATGACGCTGCCGGCTGTTCTCTTTGCTACAGGAACAACTGTAGAACCGACAGAAACATCTGTAAGCCTTACTGACCTTCAGGCCAACAAGACTTATTGGGCATATTTTGCTGCTAAGGTAGATGCCGAAAACTTCTATGAGGATATCCTTGAGGTAGAGGTAAAGACTCTTGATTATACTTTTGACAAGATGCTTACCCTTATGGATACCGAGTATATGGGTTACAAAGTGCGTATCACAGTTCCTGATGAGGTTAAGAATGATCCGGATAAGTATGCTATCCGTTATAATTTCGGATCACTGCTCGATGTGCTTATGGCAAAATATGAGATGGGAAGAACTTGGGCTGTGAACCTTATGGAGAATGGTCACGGATGTATGGGATGGCAGGAGACAGTACGTGATACTACAGTGTATATCCATCCATACAACGAGAACAGACTTAATGAGGACGGATCGACTTATATCGACCCTGAGACAGGCGAGCCTATTATGCTTCATCTCCCTATAGCTCCTGCTGAGCCATATCTCTTTACTGCAGGTCAGTACAGATACGGACATCTTGACGAGACAGGCTGGGGATGGTCTTATGGTTCAGAGGAAAAGGATTGGGGATACTACGTTCCTATGTGGGACCAGAACGGCTGGGTGGCTGAGACCGGTGGATTCACATCTAAGTCGAATCTGAGCTTTGACGCTGAGACAGGTGTGCTTGTTACGGGAGAAGAGAAGTACTGGGCAGACAACTCGTTCGGTAAGAATGGTGCCTTCCAGGCTCTTTACTTCAAGACAAAGGAACCGGAGCTTCTTGAGACTGATTTCGAAGTCATCATTGATGAGGTTACGCCTGTTGATGCGAAAATCAGTTTCCTTACAGATGATAATGTATATGTGTATTCATATATGATCTGTAACGATGCAACATACAAGATGCTTGTCGGAGACCTCCTCCTCGGTCACGAGGAATGGCTTCAGTGGCTCATTTGCTCATACTATGGTATGCAGCACCTCTATTTCCCTACACTCCAGGGCAATGCAACAGTGTCTGCAAGAGAGTTCAACAGCGTGGCTCTTGATCCGGACAACCTATACCACGTATTCGTGACCGTCATTGGAGACGAGTATGGTTCTAAGCAGAAGTTCATCCACCAGACCTTCGAGACAACTCAGAAGGTTATGGGTGCCCCTGTAATCGAGGTTACTGCAGTAGAGAACAACCAGAACGAGTATTTTGCAAAGTTCAATGTCAAGGCTCCTAACAAGGATGTCGTAAGAGCATACTATGGTGCTGACTACAAGAGGGAGTTTATGTTCGAGGCTAACTCGGATGTGAAGTATGCTGACCTTTGTCAGAATCCTTTCACCGACGAGGAGATCCAGATGATCAATTCTGACGCGGGACTCGAGGTGCAGATCAACTCTACTGACGGACAGATAATACGTATGGCTGTTCTTGGATACAATGAGGAGGAGACTCCGAACAATCTCTATTCTCCAGAGAAGACAGGTAAGCCTTGTCCTGCTGTCGCTGACTGCCAGACCAAGCTTCTTGATATGGTTCCGCAGGTGAACAGCCCTCTCTTCAATACTCTTGAGGGTGAGTGGACCGCGACTGCACAGCTTCTCATCAGAGAGTTTGACAAGAATAACAACATCCAGGAGTATAAGCTCAAGAAGACTGCGAACATCAGGATCCAGAACGAAATCCCTACTCCTACCCTTACTCAGGACGTATATGACTTCTATAGCAGCTATGGCTATGACAAGAATGCAACTGATGCTCTGTATGATGATTACAAGCGTGAGGCTGAGATCTTCAATAACTATAGGTTGAAGTATAGAAACAGAGTTCTTTGCCTTGGTTGGTTCGATGAGGATCCTATTTATCCAAATGAAAGTCGCCTTTCTCTTGCATCTCCGTTCGACCTTTTCGTACATTCTCAGTACAGCTGTATTGACAACGCTCAGATTTTCTACGACTTCGGTCCAAAGTGGTATCTTGAGATTGACGCAGACGGAAATGTTACGCTTCCATTTGATATGTGGGCAGCACCTCCGATGTCATCCTGGCAGAGAATACCATTCTTTATGGCAGCTTACAATCCAGAGCAGAACCACGGATACAAGTCTGCAGTTGTCAGCGGTCGTGAGGGCGCTGAGGGTGAGGTCATTATGCCGGCAGAGTTCCCTGTGGAGATTGTTAATGATGACAAGTTCATCATTAAGCCGGTGATGGCTCCTCTACACGATGAGGCTGATGCCAAGCTCTATGCACACTATCCTAACGCTATCGGTGGATGGGGTGAACACGATGCTCAGATGCTCAGACCGGTTGTGTCGGAGATAACATTCACAAGAGGATGGAAGGTTACTGCAAGCACTGCGACAAGCACTTCAAGAGAGGCAGAGTATGCTAAGCCACACGTTGTATGTGAGACTTGGACTCCAGCAGTAGTCAAGTCACTCACTCCAATCAAGAATGTTAATCTTCCTAGCTTTGAGCAGAAGGATATGTATATTCTTACAGAGGATATGCTTAATTCATCGATCAAGTCATATTTGGACGAGAAATATAACAGATAATGAAGACAATTTTCAGATTTGCATCACTGCTCAGTGCAGCAGTGATGCTCTTCGCTTCTTGCGAAGGACCGGTTGACACTCCGGATACTCCGGATACACCTGATGTTCCGGATACCCCTGTTACTGAAGGAAAGCTTACACTTGAGGTAGATAAGCTCATAATCCAGTCAAATGGTGCAGATGCAGCTACATTGACAGTGAAGTTCAATGACGAGGTGATCACTGAGGATGTTATTATCTTTGACGGTAAGAATAAACCTGTGGATCTTGGAAGCGATTTCAAGTTTACTGCAACAGAAACCGGTGACTACACTTTCTATGCAAACTACAAGACATTCATTTCCAATACTGTGACTGTCACAGCAGTGTCTACTGAGGTTCCTGAGACTCCAGAGGATCTACAGCCGTCAAATACATCATTTGTGAGAAGAGTGCTTCTCACAAAATTTACTGGTCAACAGTGTCCGGCTTGCCCGAATGCAACTGCTGCGATTCATAAATTCTATGATGAAAATGAATTGGCTCCTTACGCAGTAAAGGCTGAAGCTCATACCTATAATTCTGATGACCCTGCATTTTTTGCCGATAGCTTCTATGGCGTGCAGTATTTTCCGACTATATGTCTGGATTGGGCTATGCTTACAACTGAAGTGACCTATAACAATGTGAGTTCTATGATTGCAGACAGATTGGAGGCAGAAGATGCGAAGGCTGGTATTTCCGTAAATTCAGTATTTGCTGACGGTGCTCTTACATTCAAGGTATGCGTGAAGGCCGCACAGACCGGCCAGTATCGTGTGGGTGCCTGGCTTCTTGAGGATAACATCAAGGGACAGCAGAAAGGAGCTCCAGCCGGTGAGGAGAACAGCTGGTATCACGAGTTTGATGACTGCATCCGTATTGCAGATTCCAAGAGTGGTACTTCGTATGCAGGTATCAAGCTTGGTGAAATAGAAGCTGGAAAGACTGCGGAGAAGATGTTTGCTTGGAATTTCAATGATCTGGATCCAATCAAATATCACCCTGATGGATGGAAGGTGGAAGATCTCAAACTCTGCATCTTTGTGTCAGTTCCTGATGAGAAGGGTTATTCATATATTGTGAATAATGTCATTACCGCTCCGATCAACGGAGTGACTCAGTTTGAGTACAAATAAAAAAAAGTCCCGCAGGACTTTTATAATAACAGCATTATAGCTGTAACGTATAAAAGGAAGCCTTGGAAGACAAGGCTTCCTTTGCTGTCTTGTGCTATGACAATCTCTGTGGCGGCTGTTTCCGCTATTGTCTTGAGCTCCGAAGCGTCAGGTGTATTGATGCCGGCCCATTTCCTGATGAGCTGCCCGTTATGGAAGTATGTGGCGCCTCCGTTTGATCTGTTGAGGCTTATAAGGGTCTTGTAGTCAGATATATATGCTGATTCTGACAAGGGAGCAGGGATTCCTTCTTTCGAGGCGCAGAGAAGCAGCACGGTGAAACCTGCTTTCGAGGCTCTGGATATGAATGCTTCAGTCCGGCTCCACTTTCTTGTGCCCATCTGCGAGTTATATACTGAGATTGCCATAACCTTACCTTCGGTGGCAAGATTGTCCTTGTAATCTCCTGTAGCAGGATCGTAGAATGAAAGTCCTGTCAAAGATTCTTCGTAGCCTTTCTTGAGACGTGTTTCTGCGTTTACGAATGTCCAGGTCGAGTCCGGAAGATGGCCGAGGGTAAATCTCTCCCGAATTCCATCTTTTTCATACGTGAATACAGATTCATACATATCATCAGAATTAATCTCGGCTCCGGCCTCGAGCTTCGATCCCGGCCTGTAGGCTGTAAAGTCTATCAGGGGAATATATATCAATGAGTATATCGTGAATGCGATCACGGATGCGGTAACCAGACTGAATGAAATGTATTTCATTTTTCTGGCTTCTCCCAGATGCCTGCCGGGAATATAATAAGCGAGCAGTAATGCCAAGATGAGTACATTCTTGAGGAAAGTCTGCATATGTGTCAGGTGAATGGCTTCCCCGAAACATCCGCAGTCCATCTCCGGATTGAAAATGACAAGCAGGAGAGTCAGGAGAGTGAAAAATGTCTGAAGGCAGATCGCGCATAGAGCTGTCGGCTTTCTCCAAACTCCGGTAATCAATGCGGTTCCGATCAATGTCTCAGCAAATGCAAAAAAAACTCCTGCGGCCTTCGCTGAAAATGACAGGAAGCCTATATGCAGGAAATCGAAGTATTCGTCCATCACCAGGCCGGCACCTACAGGATCCATCAGCTTTATTATGCCGGACAGGAAGAATACAAATCCGGTGATAAAGCCACAGAAACGCTTCATTCTCAAGAAAAGGTATCTCATAATGCAGATCTTTGTGCCGATTATTTTATGACTATGTCTATGATTTCCTGAATTTTGGCAAAGATTGCGCCTGGCGGAAGCATTTCTCCATATTCGTCAGAACAGTCTATCCTTATGAATTTTGGATCGAGCTCGCACTGTCTTTTGTAGATGGCGCGGACGCGTTTCTGGAATTCGATGTCTGCTTCGTGGATGTCCTGACCGCCTTCCAGATACTCTCTGTCAGCTCCGCCACGCTGGCTTCTCAACTTCGACTCGACGAATCCTATAGGAACGTCGAGGAATATATTCAGATCTGGGACCGGCAGACAGAAGTCACCGTACTCGGTGTTGAATATCCAGTCTCTGAGTCTTTCTGCTTCATCCGGGTCTGCGATCTTAGCACATTGGTATGCGATGTTTGAATAAACATATCTGTCCAGAAGCACATTTCCTCCGTCACTGAGTGTCTTTTTGATGCCGGGAGCCGCTCCGTGACGGTCTTCGGCAAATAACAGGGCCACAAGCTGCGGGTGCACGGTTTCGTTTGATCCGAAGTCACCGCGCAGAAAACGGCTGATGAGATCTCCGTATACGGGGGCGTCATAGCGTGGAAAATGTATGTATTCGAGACTTCCTAAATTAGTCTCAAGGTAGTTTCTGAGTCTTTTTACCTGGGTGGATTTACCGGCTCCATCCAGTCCTTCAAGTACGATTAGCATATTTTTATGGACTTTAACTTACAAAGTTAAAAAAGTTTTCCTGACTTTTGCCTAATTTCATATCCTTTCTGCCTGTCGATTCTTATTGTCATTCCGCTTGTCGGATTTCCCTGTGAGTCGTTGCAGTGGGGTGGATGCGGCATTGTCCCGTATTGACACGATGTTGTCGGAAGGGGCTGACATAATAGATCTTGGAGCCTGCTCTACCCGTCCCGGATCTATGCCGGTGGGGGAGGATCAGGAGTGGCTGAGGCTGGAACCTGTCCTTAGGGAACTAGAGACTTCTTTTCCGGATATATGTCTGTCGATAGATACCTATTGGGCTTCAGTAGTACGGAAGGCGTATGATCTTGTAGGCGATTTTATTGTCAATGATATATCGGCCGGAGAGGATGATCCTCAGATGCTCCCGACTGTGGGTGCACTGGGCCTGACCTATGTGGCTATGCATAAGAGGGGAGATACGCTGACAATGTCTGGAATGACTGATTATGAGGATGTTGTACGTGATGTAAAGGCTTATTTTGATGATTTTTCCATCAAAGCGGAATCTTATGGGATAAAAGACTGGATTCTGGATCCGGGAATAGGCTTTTCCAAGACGATTGACCAGAATTATGAACTTCTGAAATCCCTTGAAGTTTTCAAGACGGTACGCGTTGCGGGAGGACAGTCCCCGCGCATCCTTGTCGGGGTGTCTCGTAAAAGTCTGATATACAAATATCTGAATATATCTCCGGATGAATCTCTTCCTGCTACGCAGGTTCTGAATTTCGCGGCTCTTCAGAACGGGGCAGACATACTTCGTGTCCACGATGTCGCCGAGGCAGCAAGGACGGTGGCTCTTTATCGTCAATTAGCATAATTATTTTTTGTAAAAAGAAGATTATTCCGTACTTTTGTCTGAATTATCGCCACTTGTATGTGGCCGTAAATAAACAACTTAAGTACAGAATTATGAGAACATTCCTTTTGAGCCTTGCAATCCTTGTCTCTGCAACGGCTTTTGCGCAGGTCCCTTCAGTTATCGTAGAAAATGCTAAGGGTGAAGCTGTCAACACCAAGACTCTCCTCGACGAGGGAACTCCAATGATCGTTTCATTCTGGTCTACTACCTGCAAGCCTTGTATCCTCGAACTTGATGCAGTTTACGATGCACTTCCGGATTGGAAGGAAGAGGCTGATTTCCGTGTAGTTGCAGTTGCGACAGACGACAGCCGTATGCTCGCAAAGGCAAAGTCTTTTTCTGAAGGCCGTGGTTGGGCTGAGGACTTTGTGCTCCTTTTCGATAAGAACAAGGACTTTATGAGAGCAATGAATGTTTCTGTCGTTCCTCACGTTTTCGTGATTGACGGAAAAGGCAAGATTGTCTACTCTCACACATCGTACACTCCGGGCAGCGAGCTTGAGCTTCTCGAGGCCATCAAGAAGTGCTCCAAGTAAGCTTAATCACTAACTGACCGTATTTATTTAAATGAAGAAGCTTATCGTATTGGCGTCTCTGCTTGTATGTGGCGTGACGCTTTCCGCACAGGAAAAGGGTTATCTCACAGGTAGCCTAGAAAGTAATGACTACTCATATGTAAATGATGAGAAGTCAGGTGCTCTTGCCGGTGATGACAGGTTCGGTTCGAACAATTATCTGAAGTTGGACTACTACAACGGAAAGTTCACTGCTGGTATGCAGATCGAGGGCTATCTCCCTGGCTCGGTGGGATATCCGTCGGAGCTGACAGGTATCAATCTCAGCAATATCTATGCTACCTGGATGGATGAGGATTTCTCTGTGACTGCAGGAACATTTTACGAGCAGTTCGGAAGCGGTCTTCTCTTCCGCAGTTGGGAGGAAAGAGCTCTCGGACTTAACAATGCAGTGACAGGTGCAAGATTCACATACAATTACAGGGATGTAGTGGCATTCAAGGCTATGTGGGGACTTCCTCGCTTCGGTATGGGAGTCTTTACAAACAATACCAGCAGACCCAATACCATTACAAACACAGAAACTCAGGTAAGAGGTGCCGATCTCAGTTTCGCGCTTTCAAATCTCCTTAACTGGGACAACACTTATCTTGCATTGGAAGGATCTGTCTTGAATAGATACGAGCCGATTTCATCAGACCTTATCGATGAAGGCGGAAAGCCTAACAGCCTCGGATATTCAGGCCGTGTGAATTTTGAGAGCAACGGTTTCTTTGCAAAGGCTGAGTATGTGTCTGCCGGAAAGAAATATTTCCAGAACCCTGATATGAATGCGGAGAACTGGTATCTTCAGAAGAACGGAAATGCCCAGCTTCTCGAATTCGGATACAATGGCCGCGGTCTCGGTCTTACAGTGACAGGCCGTCGTCTTGAGTGGATGAATTCGCAGATCATTTCAGGCAATGTGTCTACATCTAACCTGATGAACTATGTTCCTGCAATGTGTACCCAGTACACTTATATGCTTACTACATTCCATCCGTACAGCCCCCAGACAGGACTGGTGCAGCAGAATTTCATCAACAGCGGTGAGATGGGTGGCCAGATCGATGCTTTCTACAACTTCCGTCGAGGTACTGCCCTTGGAGGAAAGAGAGGTATGAGGGTGCACGCTAATTTCTCGACCTACTATGCCATTGCAAAGGATGGTACATTCCAGGCTGGAAACCTTCTTTTCAGAGACTTCAGCTTTGATATAGAGAAGCAGTGGAACAAGAAGTTCAAGACTATTCTCCTGTATTCTATGCAGCAGTATAATGACAGCTATGGTGCATCTCCTGAGTATATGACTCAGAATATAATCGTGGCTGATATGCTTTACAAGTGGACATCTACTTTCTCGACAAAGCTTGAACTCCAGTATCTCCAGACCAAGCAGGACAAGAAGGATTGGATGGCGGCTCTCCTCGAGGTGAACTTCGCTCCGCATTGGAGCATCTTCGGAAGCGATATGTATAATCACGGAAGCACAAAGGTTCACTATTACAATGCCGGAGTCAGCTACAATAAGTCACGTACTCGTGTAGCTCTCGGTTACGGCCGTTATAAGCAGGGCTTCATCTGCTCCGGTGGTGTATGTCGTACCATCCCAGCTTATACAGGTGCAAATCTTACGATTACAACTTCTTTCTAACATTAATATATGAAAAAGATGATTTATGGTATCATTGCTGCGGCAATGATACCAACTTTTACTTCTTGCGATGACCCTGCGGGGACCCCTGTAGGCACTCCTGGCGATGGTGCTATGACCATTTCTGTCGATAAGACCCAGATAGAGGCTGACGGAAAGGACATCGCGACATTCACCATCACTGATGAAAATGGAAATGTCGTTACAACAGAAGCCAATAAAGGAACAATATTCTTTAAGAATGTAAAGGATGAAACCAGACTGCCCCGTTACTCTACCGGTTTCACTTCGATTGCTGACGGAGAATTCGAGTTCGTCGGAATCTTCAATGGCAAGGAGACATCAAATACAGTCAAGATAAAGGCTGTAAACCGTGCCAAGTATGAAATGTTCCATAGAAATGTGGCTATTTTCAAACTTACCGGTACCTGGTGCTTCAACTGTCCGAGAATGACAACCGCCCTTCACTCTCTTGGAGAGGATGCTATGGATCATTCGATAGTTCTGGCTTGTCATAATGAGGAGAAGGGACATCCTTTCCGTGTAGATTTCGGTGGCGGCGACCTTGCTTCAGCCGTGTTCCGCCAGATGGGAGAGGGCAATGCTGCCTTTCCGACAAACTGCTATGATATGGCAAGTCTGAATACATCATCAAGCACAGTGACTATCACTGATGAGATTATGACCCGTCGTATCGAGGCTCCAGCAGCAGTGGGTATAAAGATTTCAAAAGTGGCTTTGGACGGAACCAAGCTTTTGGTGGATGCATCAGTAAAGGCGGGTGCGACAGGAACTTATGATATGGTTTGTACTATCGTAGCTGATAATCTAGAGTATCAGGGTGGATATACTGACAATGATGAGGGGCTATACAGTAATGTTGTCCTTGCGGTCAGTGGAGATAATTTCCTTACTTACAGAACCGCTTCTGTATTCGATCTTAATGATGGTTCGGAGCTCGACCGTTCGTTCGAATTCGAATTGGGAGCAGTTCCGTCTGATGAATTCCTTAAGAATATGAGAGCTGTAATTCTTGTACATAAGAAGAATGCTGATGGATCGTCACAGGTAAATAACTGTGCTGAGTGCGGCTATGGTAAGACATTGGATTACAGATATAACTAAGAGATGAAGAATTTCAAGATTTATATGTTGGCGCTCCTGTCAGTCATTTTCAGTGCAATATCTTGTACTGAGCCGGACAAACAGGATGAACTTGTGCCCGAGGGCGTATTGAAAATATTCGCAGACAAGACTTCCATTGCGGCTGACGGAGTGGACTGCGTCACTTTCCGTGTAATGTTCGGATCCAAGGATGTTAGTAATGAGAAGACTATGAAGATCGTCTATACTGTCTCTGGTAAGAATGCGGAAATGTCTGCCGGAGCCAATACTTTCTCTACCTCAGCACCGGGAGAATATGTCTTCAAGGCTACGCTTTATTCCGGAGGAAATCATACTTCAGAAAATGAAATAAAGGTCACAGCAGCTGAAGTGGCAGGTCAGAAAAGCTATTTCCAGAAGGTTATCGGTGAGCAGTTTACATCTGTAGGATGTGTGAATTGTCCATCTCTGAGCCACAATATCAAGGAAGTCCAGACTCAGATGCCGGGAGTACTCATTCCATTGTCCTTCCATATGGACTATAATATGGCGGATCCGATGACGATTGAAGCCACAGGTCTTTTCTATAAGGCGTATGGAATGTCAGGATTACCATATTTCAATATAAATATGAGAAAGCAGGAAGGTGGCGTGTCAAGGGAACCGGCCGGTATGATCAGTGCGATTGAAGATGAACTGGAAATGTATCCGGCTACTTGCGGAGTAGCGATTGAAACATCTTATGATTCAGCTGCCGGAAAGGTTACAGTTACTTCAAAGATAACATCCAATGTAGCTGCCCGTCACAAATATCATATCTTCCTTCTTGAAGATGGAATCAGTGCGACACAGTCTGGAGCTAATGGAGAGTATATCCATAACAATGTAGTCAGAAAGATGTTTGCTCCCGATATTACCGGAATGAACATCAATAAGAAGAATCCATTTACTCCAGGTGTAGAGGTTACTGCTGTAAATAGTGTGGAACTGGAGAAGGGATGGAACCCTGATAATATGCGAGTTGTCGTTATCGCGATGACTACTGCTGACGGTGGTGTTACATTCAATTGTAACAATGCTAATGAGTGCTCTCTGGGTGGTTCTGCGGACTATATACTTAATAAGTAACGGTGTATGAAGAAGTCAATCAACATATTTATGCTGATGGCCGCAATGCTGTGCGGTCTCTCGTGCGGTGATCCGGTAGAACCAGATACCCCGACTCCTGAGCCTGAAAAAGTGACAAGGATGACCTTGCTATAGATGCTACGGACAAGATAATGATGGATATGAATATCACTTCTCTTGGGTTCCCGTCATATGTGGTGGATATGCATTATGGCGGTTCACTTGTGGAAGGAGTCAATCTCAGAGAGCATCTGTACGAAGATATGGAGGATAATCCTTCATATTGTGGTGTGGCTGTATCATCTTCTGTTGCAGACGGAATCGCTTCGGTGACAGTGAAGATACATTCTGAAATTGATGCACCTTGGCGTTGCGGCGTATATGTCATAGAGGATAAGGTGAAGTATTACCAGAAGGACGGAATGAAGGAGCACGATAACTATACACACAGGCACGTAGTGCGTGAAATAGTGTCGGCTACATATCGTGGTGACCGAATCGGTAATAACAATGTGACAGCTGGAACCGAGGTGGAGAAGACATACGAGATCGAAATAGATGAAGTGTGGAACCTCGAGAATACATATATATATGCAATTGCAATAGATTCTGAGGGCAATGCTAATAATCTTAATTACTGCCTTCTGAATAGTGGTGTAAGTGACTATAAAAGAAAATAATTATCAATACTATGAAAACAGTTTTTTCTAAAATTTGCTTTTTAGGTGTAGTCGGAGCATTGGCTATTAATGCCTTCTGCTCTTGTGAAGACAAGCCTATTGATGTAAATACCCCGGATGATCCGTTCATCTCTGATGCAGATACAATCCTTATCGACGGAGAGTATCCTGTACCGCATCCGGAAATAGCTATGAAGATTTATGACCGCGAGGTCGTAGCTTCTGAGGACGGTGTGTCTGTAGAGGTAACTGATCTTACAGAGACAAACTTCACTTTCGTATGCCGTCCGGGTGAGAACGTCGCTTCTTATAGAGTGGACGTGTACCCTCTCGCTATCCTCTATAATTATATGCTTGAGGAAGGTGGAATGGGCGTTTCGGAGCAGGAGGTGGAGCAGATCATCGTTTCACATCTGTTCAATACCAGTGGCAGCGGCGGTTTCGCTATCGATCAGGAGACTATAGGTGAGGACTACTTTGAAATGGAGTATGACTGGGCTAACACTTCTTACGCCCAGCAGAAGATAGTTCCAGGCTGTCAGTACATTATCGCTGTGGGTGCCTGCTATGACAATAGTGCCTCTGAGGCCGCTCTTACCGATCTCAAGCTCGTATATGTCGAGACCCCTAAGAAGGCTCTTGTAGGAAATCCTTGGGTGGAGCTCGCTGTCCGTACGACATATGTGGGTGCGGAGATCCGTCAGACTCCTAATGATGATGCTGCCGGTGTATATTATTACTGTACTGATGCTTCCGCTATTGATGCTTTTGAGGATGCATTCGGTGGCAGACTTCTCAGAGATTTCATCCGTCACGGATATGTTCCTAACGATCCGGTAGACGCTTCTAATACCGAAGCTCTTACATACCAGATCGGTCCTTGGTCAAATGCTAATCCAGACCACGTCTTTACTGCTATTGCTTTTGCTTGTGACGCAAATCTTACTCCGTCTGACTCATATGCCAGACAGGACTTCCAGCTTATGGAGAAGCCTGAGGACCGAGAGGAAGCTGCTATGACATACGAATTAGGCGATATCTGCGGCGCTTCTTATCTTGAACTTGCCGTAACTCTTGGCAAAGAGTGCCGTAACGGTTATCACCTCCTTCTCCCGATGGATAAGCCTTCTTATGGCGGATATTATCGTCCTGCCCGTGAATATATCGAAGGTGATGATGAGCTGAGAACCTCGCTCAGGAACGAGATAGCTGCGGCTGGTTATGCTATTCATAATAACAATTTCAGCTTTGATATGGAGACACAGCAGCCTAACGGAAGCGAGTTCAAGACTGTATGGGCTGAGTTTGCAGGAGTCGAGCCTGACACAGAATATGTAATCGCATATTGTGGCCAGAATGCTTTCAACGAGTATACTGAGATCTTCTTCTCTGAGCCGTTCCGCACTAAGCCTAGAGTGACAGACAGACCACAGGACTGCAAGGCTAATGCATCTCTTACATTTACAGATATTACACCGTCAGGTGCAAGATTCGTGGTTAAGTACGATCCATCTAACACTGCTAATGTATGGTTCATCAATATCGGAATGAATGACGAGCTCCCTCCATATCAGGTTCCGGATGTGACAGCTAGCCGTGACGAGTGGATGGACTTCTTCTTCCAGCCTGGTGACCATTCTATGTATATGAACCAGTGGTGGAGGGTTCCTTCAGGTGAGGAGTCATTCGCTTATACCGGTTTCGATCCACTCTCTACATTCAAGTATGTATATATAGCTGAAGACCTTGACGGTGTTGTCAGTGAGGTCAAGTTTGTGGAATATACTACTGGCGGTATGGAACCAGGTCCGGATCCTACAGTGGAAATCGTTCCGACATATAACCCAGAGAACGGTACCTGGTCTGTAATGTTCAACAGCATCAAGGATGTTGCGACATTCAAGTACCTTGTTCAGTGTGATGATGAGAATGCATTGTATCTCCACGCTCTTCCGACAGAACCGGGCGGACCTTCAGATATGCGTGCATTCGAGTTCTATAACCATTGGTACACAAAGGTGGGCGATCCAACCTATGGTGGATTGAGTGCATCTACCGGTTATCTTGGAAGTCCATATGTAACTGATGTGGCAAATGCAGGCAAGGATCATCTCGCAGGTTGCGTGGCATTTGGTGAGAATGAGGACGGTACGCAGGCTATCAGCAAACTCTTCTACTGGATACTTCCAGGTGATGGATCGGAGCCTCGCAAGCTCAACTGGTACTTCCCGAATTATACGGAAAAGTAATTCAATTTACTATATTACTATTTATTAACCTTAATTATTTACAATTATGAAGATCGGACAATTTTTTAAGAAAGCTGTCGGAGGATCGATGATCCTTGCAGCACTCGCGTGTCCTGTTTTTACATCTTGCTACGATGATTCTGCTCTCAATGACAGAATCGACAAGGTGGAGGGTGATATCGCTGATCTCGATCAGAGATTGAAAGACCTTGAGACACGTCTTAACAACGAGCTCCAGGCCCTTCAGACTTTGCTTGAGGGTAAGATTACAGCTCTTCAGGGACAGGTAGGTGACCTTGGCACACAGGTAGGTGACCTTGGCACACAGATTAAAGGCCTTGTGACTGTTTCATCTTGCGTTAAGCAGAATGACGGTTCTTACGAGATCACACTCTCTGACGGATCTAAGTTCACTGTATATCCTGAGTATGAACAGGATCTTACAGGTGTAGTTACTACTACTACACTCAACGGCGTGCTTTACTGGGCTATCTATGAGGATGGCAAGCCGGTTGTCGTAACAGATGCTGAGGGCAATCCTGTTCCAGTGGTAGGTGTAACTCCACAGGTGGACGTTGACCCTGCTACAGGTAATGTCTATGTAACATTCGATGGCGAAGAGTGGATCAACATCGGTAACAACAAGCCTTGTGTATTCTCTGATGCTGAGGTTGTTTATACAGACAACTATACTGACGAGGAAGAGGCACAAGGCTTGGGTGAGGAGACTCCTATGTATGTTACTATCACTCTGCCAGATGGCAACACCATTACAGTAACTATTGATGGAGCTGCCTCATTCAGATTTGCTTCTAACTACGGTGGCCTTATTTCAACTCAGTTCGTTAACCCTGGTAAGACAGCTACTATTCCTGTTGCTGCTACCAACATCACTGACTGGGTGAAGGAAGTTCCTGCAGGTTGGGTTATCAAGGAGAACACTCAGTACCTTGCCGAGTACGGTCAGGCAGAGTTCGATGTTACTGCTCCAACAGCTGAGGCTATCGCTTCAGGTGCTGCAGTTGCAGAGGGAACACTCAAGGTTCTTGCAGTTGCTGAGGGTGGCAAGACTGTTACTGCTTCAGTAACTCTTACAACTAAGGCATTCAAGACTATCCAGGCTGGTAAGGGCAACCTTACTGTCGAGATGAACAGCGGTGTACACGGTTACCTTGTCGGAGTGTCACCTGTTGCAGACTTTAACGCTGATGCTATCCTTGACGAGCTCAGACCTGTAGTCGAGTACGTTGCAGATCCTAACGACTGGATGGATTTCGGATGGTCACCTTGGTATGTGGATGAGAACGATACACCTCTTGATGACAACTATTTCGACGGTTCAATCGAGGAGTATCCTATTGCTGATCTCAAGACATCTGTTGAGTTTGTTGAGGGTGAGCAGTATGTGATCTGGGTTATCGCTCTTGATCAGTGGACTGATGAGACTACTTGGGCTTCTGGTTGGAATCTTGGTGCAATGCAGACAGTCAACTATCTCAACGCTTTCGTAAACCTCGAGACAACTCTCCTTGCATTCAACGACATTCAGATCAGCGCTGAGTTCAAGGGTATCACTAAGTTCTATGGTGGTTTCAGCGAGAAGTATTCTGATGATGACAACAGAGCAGACATCGTTTCTGAGATCAACAACTACGGAGCGTACTTTACTCCTATCGAGGTTAGCAGCGAGTGGGAGAACGGCATCTATGCAGGTGATCCTAACACTCTCGTGGACGGTTATCAGACTATCCAGCCAGGTACTACTTACTATCTTTACATCCTTCCTTACGTAGAGGGTAAGACAAAGTACACAGTATCTGACCTTTACTACTATGAGTGGACAACTGAGTCTCTTATGGCAGGCGGTACTACACCAGTAACAGTCGCAGGTTCAACTCCAGACTTCAAGAAGGTGTCTGTTGACCTTGCAGCTGAGAATGCAGTATACATTTACTACTACTTCGTAGATCCAGCAATGGTTTCTACAATCGCTGACAAGCAGGATTACCTCCTTAACAACGGTTATATGTCTGCAGGAGCTACTGTAACAGCTAACAAGACAGGTCTTAACCCAGGTCAGACAACAACTCTCCTTGCAATGGCTGTTGACCAGTACGGATGCTACGGCGACGTTCTCGTTCAGGAGTTCACTGCTAAGACAATGGAATACGCAGCAGCTACAGTTACAGCTGAGCTTCAGGGTACTCCTTCACAGACAGGTATCGTTAAGTTCTCTTGCGATGCTGAGGTGGATACTTACTACTATTGGTATAAGGCAGCTGATCACTTCACTTGGGGTGACAGCTACTACGGAACAACTGTTGAGACTGCCAGCGCATACATCGCTCTCACACCTAACTCATCTTATATGAACAAGGTGACTGCAGCTGAGCTTCCAGCTGACGGTATCGAGATGACCGGACTCACAGTAGGTTCTCCTTGCTACTTCGTTGTATCAGCTAAGCTTACAGATGGCACTTACACTAAGGCTACCATCCTCTCTTTCACTCCAGAGATGAACCTCGGCAACTTCGTTTATGCTATGGATGATAACGGAAATGAGAACCAGGCTTGGGTTGCAGCTAAGCCAACAGTTAAGGCTAACATACAGACTATCGGTGACTTCACAACTGTAGAGTGGACAGTAGATCTTCCTGCAGGTTACACAGCTATCACTGCTTGCTTCCACCAGGATTACCTCATCGACTACCCATCAGCTAAGAGCAAGGTGCAGTACATCCTTACAAGCGAGTACATCGGCTCTGCTGAGGTTGTTGCAGGTGAGACTTATGTAAACAACTATGCAAGCCCTGGATACAATGTTTATACTGTAGTATGGGATGCAGAGGGCAACTATTACGAGACTTTCGTAACAGAGCTCAACATTTCAGGTGGTTTCGGTGCATAATCTTCTAAGATATCCAAATAAGAATCAGGGCGACCCTTTGGGGCCGCCCTTTTTCGTGGATGTGTTATGTTTAGTCTTTGTATGTGACTCTGCTGCCGCCCATTCTTGTGGTGAATGGAATATCGGTACGCTCAAGCCTTATGCTCATAGGAGCTGCAGATGCTGATCTGCCTGGCTTCTGACCTGTTCTGATCCAGCCGAAAGCTGCATTACAGAGATAGTCACCCATTGTTCCGAAGTCTCCACCAGGATAGTAGTTCGAATCATCCAGGTAAATGTCAGGATCGAAACCTTCCGGATAATCTCTGAAACCTTTCGCATTCTCGATATAGAATGAAACAGGGTAGAAGAGGAAGTCGTAATTTCTGTATTTCTTGCTGAATCCTTCCATTCCTACATTCTTTCCGCTGGTTCTTGTACCTATTAGATTTACCTCGATATCGAGACCACGCAGACCGTTTATGATTATCTCGCTGGCAGAGGCGGTGATGTTTGTCGCAATCACGAATACGCGTTCCAGATCAATTGAGTGCTGCAATGCCTCTTCGATAGGGAGATAGCCGTCAGGATACTCGATTGTCTCTTTTACACCTATTCTGTATGATGCTGATTCACCTGCAGCTGTTCGTTCTTCATTGAATGTAAGCTTTGCAAGAGTCTTTCCCTGATGAGCAGGACCGGCGATCATTGTCGCCATTACGGTGCTTGAGAGAATTTCACCTCCATTGTTATATCTGAGGTCTAAGACCAGATCATCGATACCGTCAGCCTTGAACTTATCGAATGCAGCTATCAACTGTTCGTCATAATCAGCGTGGAAGCCCATATAAAGCAGATATCCTACCTTTTTGCCATTGCTTAACTCGATAGTTTCTGCTTTATATATAGCAGGCTCAGTATAGTAATCCGGTATGAGCTCGTAGGTGCCTATCGGTGTCAGAACGGCCTGGTCAAGTTGAGCTCCTTCCCAAGCTACAGAATTGGTCTTGATTGAAATTGCATCGGTGTATATCTTTCCGGTTACACTTCTGTAATTGTCCATTGTGATGCTCACTCCATTGACTTCTGTGATGAAGTCTCCTCTCTTTATACCGAGCCTGTCGGCTGGACCGCCGGGAATCACAGTGTCTACAAGAACTCCGATTGCTGTGCCGAGATTTACCGGGCGAAGAAGGTAGAATCCATTGCCACGAGATTGCTGTCCGACAGCTTTTGTTTCAGGGGCATTGCTTACAATCTGTGTATAGTACTCTGTGCGGTAGTCTTGGTTGTATGCTCCATCGTCGTGATTGATGTCATCCTGTTTGCTCACTCCGTCAAGTATTGACTTCAGGAATGCCTGATATCCGATGCTGTAGTCAAGTGCAATATTTCTTACTGGCTCGTTCCATAGATAGTTTGAAGACATCTTGTCATATACCCATTCGTTGATCTCGCGGTATCTGCCGTCCCCTTTTTCCACTACTCCCTCTGATTGAGAAATAATGAGTGTTTCCGAAAGCGGATAATCCTCCACTTTGATTAACACTTCAGCGCTTCTTGATGATGTCGTCGTATTCTTTGCAATGTTGATTCGAAGGGCAGCTTGACCGCTCACTCCTGTGGGAGTAAGTATTTCGCACCATTCGGGCTTGGATGAGACTGCTGTCCATTTTCCTGCAGCTGTAAATGTGAGTGACAGCATTTCTCCGTCCTCATCTGCAATTATATCATTGGTCCAGCTGATCTCACTGATTCCTGTTCCTTCCAGTCGCAGCGCTTCCTCCTCCTCCTTGCATCCGAGTGCGAGGAGGAGAATTGCGCCGATTGTAAGTACTTTTATAAAGTTCCTCATATTATTTTCTTAAGGTGCGTTTGCTTTCCTGAACGTTGATAATCTTCATACCGGGAACCTGAAGGCTTTTCTGCATTGGGGAGATTCCGCATTCAGATTTAGTCTGTGGCTTATCTTTAGGAGTGAGAACAAGTGAACTGTTGCCGCAGAAAATCACCTTCTGGTCAGAACCGCCATACCAGTTCTTGCTCTGAGAAACTCCAGGATATTCCGTGATGGTCTCACCTTTGGCAGTCCAGCTCTTGAAGTGAGTCACTGGCTTTACTGTGATTGTACCGGTGGTCTCATTGTAATCGACATCGTGGATGAGGGTAGTAGCCTGCATTTCCCACTTGTCTCTTGATGCGTAGTATCTGTTGAAGGTTCCCTTGAACCAGATTGTCTGGTTGTTGAAGGATGCCATAGGATCTTCTCCGTCAGCCGCATAATCTACGAGTTCGACATTGTTTACCGCATCGTATGAACTTGAAGCTACTGCGTGCTTGTATGTGGTGATCTTGTCGTTCTCATCGATTTCAAGGAACCATTTAGGACCGTAATTGCGATTGGCCTCTTCCTCATTTTTTGCCCACTTCTTCTTAAGAAGGTCTTCCGGTGAGTTATATGCTACTCCGCAAGGGTCGAATCCAAGACATACAAGAATATTCTGTGCCTTGTACGCCTCTCTGGTTGCATCATTCACTCCGTCAGTGATAGTAACATCAAATGTATGAGGTACGCCGTCGATGTCGGTGATTCTTGCAGTGTATTCGCCTTTCAGCTTGTCGAACAGGGTAGTCTCCACAACAGGCTCAGCACCTGTCTTGAAGTTATATACATATGATGTGGACACATATTCAGAGTTAGTGGCCATAATGGCATATACATACTCGGTGTTAGGACTGAGGTTAGAGAATGTTATATCAGCACCTCCCTCTGATGTAGCCTTCGCAAGTTCAGCACCTGAAAGTTGAATTCCGTTTGTGCTGATTACGACATCCATTGTAAGGTCTTCGTTACCAGGGGCGTTAAGTACTTCATCCACAGCATATTTGGTGTGAATGAAAGCAAGTGCGCTTACGGTATTCTTCAACTGAAGGTTGATGCTGGCTGAATTCCAAGGCTCTTCAGTCTCCTTTTCTGTGATGATGATCTCCGGAGCCGGACCCACAGGCTCGGATGTGGTGAATACCTCCTCGATATAAAGTTCTCTCATATCTTTGTCGAACACAACCATACAGATATAGTAGTTTGAATTCGGAAAGAGTCCTTCGAGAGTGAGTGACTGAGGGCCTCTATATTCAGTTGATGTATCATCCCATCCTCCGATTACCGCACGTCTTACCATCTCCTCACCTTCAAAAAGGAATGATTCGTAGTCGGCCTCGCTCATAACATAAAGACGATATCTGTCCACACCTTCTTCTGGAGTCAATGTGATTTCTGCACCCACTCGTAATCGAAGGTCTTGCTCTCTTTGTCGCTTAATCCGAATGCGCTGAGGTATGAGTCATGCGTAACACCGACGAGTGCCTGGAAATAAAGGAAGTCGTTGTAGTCCACGATCATATGCCTGTATGCTTTAGCGCCTTCCGGCTTCTCGATATGGTATGATACTGCATTTGTGGTTACCTTCTCAAGAGTAATCATCTCTTCATAAGGGAAGACGGTTGATATCTGCTCGCAGTATAACTCGCTGTAAGTGAATGGGTTGATTTTTCTTACGGCGTAGTAGAGACTATATTCATTGCCTCCTTCAAGCTCATTGTATGTGATCTCGATTTTCTGAGAAGAACCGAACATTCCTGAAGTTCCTTCTGTGAAAAGATCTTCAGCGCTGTTAATATTCTCTGTTGCAGGGACAATGGCCCAAGCGTAGTCGCCAGGAGAATCCGAGCTGATAGTAAATGTCACTGATGTCCTGTCCAGGGCATTTATTTCAACAGAGGCAACCGGTGCTGTTATCGGATCTTCCTTTGGTTCTTCTTTAGGATCTTCCAGAGGCGTCTCTTTACAAGATAAGACCGCAAAGGCTATTGCTGATAGCAGTCCCATTCTAATAATAAATCTTTTGCTCATAATTTTAGTTGTTATAGTTTGTTTATATAAGTCTATAATTAAGCAAAATTACGAAAAAAATCGTATTTTAGCACGAATTATTTTTTTTATGAATTTTATGAGGAATTTTTACAGATTTATAGGATGCCTGAGTATAATGACGGCAGTTGTTCTGGCCTCAGGCTGTGGAGACGATCCTGTCCAGCCTGATACCCCTATAGAAGATCCGATTACTGATCCTTTACTTGAGGCTGGTATAAAGAATTTTGTCAATCCGGCTCAAGGAAGAAATATCTCACCTAATGGCGAGACGATTTCCTGTGTCTTGATGTCTGAAGGATCTTATGATGCTTGGCTTGAATTCTTATCAGGCGGTGAAGACTGGGTGGAAATTACCAAAGGAGAGGCCGGAGCGGAAGGTAGAAATACCCTGAGACTAGTATTTTCAAAGAATGTTACAGACCAGGACCGTACTGTGGAACTCTATGTTCAGGTAGAGGGTAAGGAACGTTTTTCACTTGCTTCATTCACTCAGGATAAGGATGCCAATTCAGCTCAGCTCCAAAAAAATACAGCTCTCAATACATATATGCACAAGCGTCTTCAGCAGGAATATCTATGGGAAGAGTATAATTCTTTGCAGGTAGATCTGACGATGGATTACACCCAGTTCTTGAATACATATCTGATGAAACTTGGGGATGTCAATATCGAGGATGGTGGAAAATATCGTTCCGGGGATAATCGTGGAAAGAGATTCATTTACTCGAATATCCAGGAAGTCGCCCCGGTAACCAAGGCCGTGGAAACTGCAGGACTTGGTTTCGGACCTATATTCTCTTCGCAGATCGATACTCAGAATGGCGTTGTAGGGCTTTCTATCGCATATGTTCATCAGGGATCTCCAGCCTGGCTTGCCGGTATGAGGAGAGGTGACACTATCTTTAGTGTCAATGGAGTAGTTCTGAATAATTCGAACTATAAGAATCAGATGAATGCCCTTTATTATTCTCCGTCCGGCACATATCGCTTCGGCTTTGTGAGGGATGCTGATTTGAGTAAGAAGTATGAGGTGGAGGTCACTGTAGATGTCTATAGGTATAATCCGGTCCTTTATTCTGCTATCCTTGGCGAAGGATCTCATAAGGTGGGTTATCTCGTTCTCGAGAACTTCGATCTGGATGCCCAGGACTTTATTGTGGACATTATACAGCAGCTGAAGGATAATGCAATAACAGACCTTATCCTTGATCTTCGCTTCAATCCTGGCGGTGCAGTAGCCCAGAGCCGATATCTTGCGTCAGCAATTGCTGGCAGTGCACATCTTGATGATGTATTTGTTCAGGTGGATTTCCGTGGAGGCAAGCATCAGGACTGGAAGTTCCGTGGAGGTCCAAACGATGAGGATGGTCTCGGTATAGCTCCGGATCTCGGCCTAAAGAGGCTTTATGTCATCGGATCTGAGAATACGGCATCTGCATCGGAACTAATCATAAACGGTCTGAGAGGAATTGATTTTCCTGTATATCTTTATGGTAGCCAGACCGAGGGTAAGAATGTGGGAATGACTACGACCCAGACCACTTATGAGGGTGTCCGCTATCTTTTCTCTCCTATCACTTTCCGTGTTTCCAATGCAAAAGGTTTTGGCGATTACCCTGATGGTTTCAGGCCTGATGTCGTGGTGAACAATCAGAATTCAAGTTATGCAGATGATAAGGACAATACTTTCCCTTATTCATTCGGTGATTGGGGGGATATGGGATTCAATGTGGCTCTGAGACTTGCATATGAGGATATAACAGGTGTCACACGCTCTGATATGCCGGCTACACGTTCTATGGCACTTGAACCGCTCATTATGGATCATACCGGCCTTATGCAGCTTCAGCTTGGCCGTTATGGCAATGTAATCTATCTTCCTGAAGAGACTTTGAACTAAGGTTCATTGAGTTTATAAGCACAATATAAAACGACCGCCTGTCTTATGTAGAACAGGCGGTCGTTCTGTTATATGGAAGAGAACTTTAGAGCGTTCTCTTGATCTCTTCGATAGTGTAAGCCTCGACAACGTCGCCTACCTTGATGTCATTGTAACCCTGGATATTGAGACCGCAGTCCTGACCCAATGCCACCTCCTTGACATCATCCTTGAATCTCTTGAGGGATCCGAGTTCTCCAGTGTAGATCACGATACCGTCGCGGATCACGCGCACTTTCGCTGTTCTCTGGAGCTTACCCTCGCGGACGATACATCCTGCGATTGTACCCACCTTCGAGATCTTGAAGGTCTCCTGAACCTCGGCAGTCGCTGTGACAACCTCCTTCTGCTCAGGCTCGAGCATACCCTCGATACCGCTCTTGAGCTCGTTGATACAGTCGTAGATGACTGAGTAAAGACGGATCTCGATTTCCTCCTTCTCTGCAAGTTTTCGTGCTGAAGGCATAGGACGTACCTGGAATCCGATGATAATCGCGTCTGAAGCTGCTGCAAGAAGGATGTCCGACTCTGAGATAGCACCCACAGCCTTGTGGATCACATTCACGCGAACCTCCTCTGTAGAAAGCTTGATGATAGAGTCTGAGAGTGCCTCGATTGAACCGTCCACGTCTCCCTTGACAATGACATTGAGCTCCTTGAAGTTTCCGATCGCGATACGGCGTCCGATCTCCTCGAGAGTCATATGTTTCTGAGTCTTGATGCCCTGGATACGGATGAGCTGTTCACGCTTGTTGGCAATATCCTTAGCCTCTTTTTCGTCAGCCATAATATTGAATGTCTCTCCGGCTGTTGGGGCTCCGTTAAGACCGAGAACAGATACCGGAGTCGAAGGACCTGCCTCATCCACCTTCTGTCCACGCTCGTTGAACATTGCCTTGACGCGTCCGGTATAGCATCCTGAGAGCATTACATCTCCTACTCTCATTGTACCGTTCTGTACGAGGATTGTAGCGAGATAACCGCGGCCTTTGTCAAGCGAAGACTCGATCACTGCACCGCTTGCCCTTCTGTTCGGATTGGCCTTGAGCTCAAGCATCTCGGCTTCAAGGAGTACCTTTTCGAGGAGAAGATCCACGTTTACACCGTGCTTTGCTGAAATCTCCTGGCACTGGTATTTTCCACCCCAGTCCTCCACGAGGATGTTCATATTAGAGAGCTGTTCGCGGATCTTGTCCGGATTGGCACCCGGTTTGTCGATCTTGTTGATGGCGAAGATCATAGGAACACCTGCTGCCTGGGCGTGGTTGATTGCCTCCACTGTCTGCGGCATTATGCAGTCGTCGGCTGCAACGATGATAATTGCAACGTCTGTCATCTTCGCACCGCGGGCACGCATCGCTGTAAACGCTTCGTGACCAGGTGTATCAAGGAAAGTAATCCTCTGCCCGTCTGGGAGTTCTACGTGATATGCACCGATGTGCTGTGTGATACCTCCGGCCTCACCTGCGATTACGTTGGCCTTGCGGATGTAGTCGAGGAGGGAAGTCTTACCGTGGTCAACGTGACCCATCACGGTGATCACCGGTGGACGTGGGAGAAGATCTTCCTCGGTGTCCTCTCCTTCGCCCTGAGCGATTGCGTCAGTAAGGTTTGCAGTGACGAACTCTACCTCATATCCGAATTCCTCTGCAACGAGAACGAGTGTCTCTGCATCCAGACGCTGGTTGATGGATACCATCATACCCAGACTCATACAAGCTCCGATAACCTTGGTCACAGGGGTGTTGTTCATAAGGGTTGCGAGGTCGTTTACTGTAACGAACTCGGTTACCTTCAGCACCTTCTGCTCGAGCTGCTGCATCTCCATCTCCTCCATCATCCTCTGTGAGGCAGCCTCTCTCTTCTCCTTTCTATGCTTAGCTCCGAAGTTACCCTTCTTGCCTTCGTTCATACGGGCATATGTCTCCTTGATCTGCTTCTGGATTTCCTTCTGCATCTCTTCCTGCTCAGCCTCAGTCATCGGCTTGAACTTGTCGCCGCCACGATCACGACGGTTCTTCTTGTTATTGTTCTTGCCCTGCTGCTGGTCTGCCGGACGCTGCTGCTTCTGACCATTGTTCTGCTGGCCCTGACCGCCCTTGTTCTTGTCCTTCTTGACCTTGTTGTCAGCCTCTACCTTGGTTACATCCACCTTCTGGCTTCCTTCCTTGCCGATTCTCTCTCTCTTCTTCTTTTTCTTCTTCTTGTCGAACTGAGAAAGGTCGATCTTATCCACTACCTTAGGACCTGCAAGGCGCTCCACTTCGATCTTGACTTCACGAGGCTGAGGCTTTTCTTCCACCTTTTCTTCCGCCTTAGGTTCTTTGACCTCCGGCTCTTCAACCGGCGCTGCAGGGAGCTCCGGCTCTACCGGCTTAGCAGGCTCTACCGCTGGGGTTGGGGCGGTCTGAGGCTCTGCAGCAGGCTCAGCCTTCGGCTTTTCCTCCGTAGCAGGAGATTTCTTTTTGTCAAACTGAGAAAGATCGATCTTGTCGATAATCTTGATACCTCTGTCCTGCTGTACAGGCTTTTCCTCCTCTTTCGGTTCTGCCATAGGAGCAACCGGCTTCTCAGCAACTGGTGCAGCTGGCTTCTCTTCCACCTTCACCTCCTTTACAGGCTCGCTGTTGAGGACATTGGTCTTGATTACGACTTCCTTCTCAGGAATTTCTTCTTCTTCGCGGCCCGGCTTTTTCTTCGATCCCATCTCAATTATTTCCTTGAGCTTGATCGTAACCTTTTCCGAGTCCTTCTTAAGTTTAAGGTCTTCGCCGAACTTTGCCTCTATGGCCGGTAGATATTCATCCGAAACCTTAGCGTTCGGATTCATCTCTACATTGGCACCCTTCTCATTGAGGAAATCAACGAGCCTGGCAAGTCCGATGCTGAATTGCTTTGTAAGTTTACTTAATCTGATTTCTGCCATTATATTACCCCTTTATTACTATTATTCTTCTTCAAATTCTGCACTGAGGATGTCGAGGATTTCCTCTACTGTCTCGTCCTCAAGGTCTGCCCTCTTTGCGATGTCAGCTGCTGAAAGTGCAAGAACACTCTTCGCTGTGTCGCATCCGATGCTCTGGAGCTTTTCGATGATCCAAGCGTCAATCACATCGTCGAATTCGCTCAGGAGAACGTCCTCCTCCTCTGCATCGATGTCATCCTTCGGAAGCTCTCTCCAAACCTCGATTTCCTTGCCTACGAGCATACCGGCCAGTCTGATGTTGCATCCACCCTTACCGATACCCTTCTTCACTTCGTCAGGAAGCATATATACCTTGATCTTGTCATCTTCGCCTCCAAGGACGATTGATGAGATCTTTGCAGGGTTGAGCGCTCTCTGGATGAGGAGCTGAGTGTTGTTAGTCCACTGAAGCACGTCGATGTTCTCGTTTCTGAGCTCGCGTACGATTCCGATGATACGTGCACCCTTGACTCCGATGCAGGCTCCGATAGGATCGATACGCTCATCATAAGACTCCACTGCCACCTTGGCACGCTCTCCTGGGATACGTACCACCTTCTTGACAGTGATAAGGCCGTCAAGGATTTCCGGAACCTCGCTCTCGAAGAGCTTCTCGAGGAATTCAGGAGTTGTACGTGAAAGAACGATGTACGGAGTGGTGTTGTTCTTCATCTCCACGCTCTTGATGATAGCGCGGACAGTGTCGTTCTTCTTGAAGTGCTCGCCAGGAATCTGCTCTGACTTAGGGAGTCTGAGCTCGTTTCCATCCTCGTCGAGGATGAGAACCTCCTTTGCCCAGGTCTGATAAACCTCGCCGGTGAAGATTTCGCCGATCTTGCCTACATATTTGTTGTAGAGATTAGCCTTCTCGATGTCCATAATGCGACCCTGAAGGTTCTGGCGGATATTCAGTATACCGCGGCGTCCGAAGTCCTTAAGCTCGATCTTCTTCGCACACATCCTCGAGCACACCCATCATTGTAGGTCTGTCGATGTTCTTCTGGTTCTTGAACTCAGCAAAAGCGTCTTTAAGTTCAATCTTTTCCATTGTTATATTCTTGATTAATTAAATTCAATGAATGGTCTTACCGAATTCACCTGATCCATCGTGAAACGGTCGATATGTTCCACCAGCTCCTTTTTCTTCTTTCCCTCTACACTTTCCTTCGCCGAGTATTTGAGCGTGATGCTTTCCTCGTCAGCTGCATCCAGAAGAGCTACCATCTTCTTTCCGCCCTTGAACTGCACCTCCACTTTTGACCCGACAGCCTTGAGGAACTGTCTGAACACCTTGAAAGGCTGGTCAAGTCCTGCCGAACTTACTGTCAATGAGTAGTCTTCGGACTCTCTGTCAAACCTGGTTTCGAAGTATCTGCTGAGTGAAACGCAGTCTTCCAGTTCGATTTTTCCGTTTTCTGACTCGATAGTCAAAACAATATCGTTATCTTTGCTGACCGAAACGTCAACGATAAAGCATCCGCGTGCAACTATTTCGCCGCCGACCGCATCTATTATGTCTGATGTTTTAATCATAGCTCCTGATGATGCATAAAATAAGGGGGCCTTCCAGCCCCCTGAATCATTCTCACGGTGCAAATGTACGAAAAAAATCATAACAAGCAAAATTTATCTGACCTGCAATATAATGGAATTCAAAGCAAAAGAGATCGCAGAGATACTTGGAGGAACAGTGGACGGTAACCCGGAAGCGACTGTCACTTCATTCGCCCGCATCGAGAGCGGAAAACCTGGCACCATATGCTTTTTCGCTAATCCTAAATACGAGCAGTATGTGTATACGTCCAAAGCGGAAATCATAATTGTAAATAAGTCTTTCCAGCCGAAGGAGGCGGTGTCTGCAACTATGATACGCGTCGAGGATGCCTATTCTGCAGTCGCAGCTCTTCTGGACTATGTCACTGCCAAGAAACGTTCTTACCGCAGATACCGCGGATGCCGCAGCAGAGTACGCTGGAGTTCGAAGATCGGAAAGAAAGTGTATATCGGCGATTTTGCGTATGTCGGCAGAAGGGCTCAGGTCGGCGACTTTACCAAGATTTATGAAAATGTATATGTCGGTGATGATGTGAAGATAGGTTCTCATTGCATCATCTATCCGGGTGTGCGTATCTATCCGGGAATGGTGATAGGCAACAATGTCATCATACACGCCAATGCGGTGATAGGTGCTGACGGTTTCGGTTTTGCACCGCTCGAAGATGGCACCTGGAAGAAGATAGAGCATACCGGCAATGTCATCATCGAGGATGATGTGGAAATCGGAGCCAATACCTGCATCGACAAGTCTCAGATGGAGTCAACCATCATTCGCAAGGGTGTAAAGATCGATGACCTCTGTATGATAGCACACAATGTCGAGGTCGGATGCAATACTGTGATGGCGGCGATGACAGGAATCGCAGGCTCTTCCAAGATCGGCGAGCATTGCATTTTCGGAGGACAGTCGGGAATAGCGGGACATATTACAATAGCGGACAATACCTCTCTCGGGGCACAGACCGGAGTTCTGGGAAGTATCAAGACTCCCGGACAGGCCTATATGGGCACTCCTGCCATACCTTATAAGGACTACCTCCGCAGTTATGCAGTCTTCAAAAAGGCGGGTAAATAATATTTAAATTTCTAAAAGCTAAAAATTTAACGGGTTTCTCGAAATATTGACTATCTTTGCAGGCTAAAATGTCCCGGACTTATTGCGAAGGTGTGTCCGGGAGTGAAACTTGGAAAGAAAAAGTAATGCAGTTGCAACAGACACTTAAGAACAATTATACATTTGAGGGCAAGGGACTTCACACCGGAAAGGTTGCCAGAATGACAGTCTGCCCGGCCCCGGCAGATACCGGCATCGTGTTCAGGAGAACAGACTTGGGCGAAGATGCACTGGTGCCTGCTTTGGCAGAGAATGTATCCAATACAGCCAGAAGCACAACGATTTCATCAGGCAACGCTTCAGTATCTACAATTGAACATATTCTGTCTGCGCTCACAGGTATGGGCGTGGATAATGCTTATATTGATATTGACAATATCGAGGTTCCTATTCTTGACGGCAGTGCAAAACCATATATAGATGCGATCTGGAATGATGGATTCCAGCAGCAGGATGCTCCTCGCAGGTATATCGAGATCAAGGAAACCATCGAGATCAGAAATGAAGAGAAAGGCTCAATGGTACGAATTGAACCGGCCGATGAATTCCGTTATGATATAAAGGTGGATTTCAATTCAAAGGTTCTGGGTGTACAGCAGGCAAGCTGGGATTCTTCAGTCCTGTATCCGGAGCAGATCGGTGTCTGCAGGACATTTGTATTCTTCCACGAGATAGAATTCCTTTTCAATAACAATCTCGTAAAGGGTGGAGACGTGGACAATGCTATTGTAATCGTGGAACATCCTGTTACAGACGAGCAGGTAGAGCGTATGAGCCAGCTTTTCAATGTTCCGGCTCTCAAAGTTCGTGAAGACGGTTATCTCAGCAATCTTGTCCTCCGTTTCCCTAACGAATGTGCAAGGCATAAGCTACTTGACCTTATCGGAGACCTTCGTCTCTGCGGAGGCTTCCTCAAGGCAAAGATAACAGCTGAAAAGGCAGGTCACGGAATCAATACCACTGCAGCCAAGGCTGTGCGTAAGTCATTACGTGCGTAACCGGGTATCTGAAAATAAAAAATAAAAAATAACCATTATGGCAAATATTCATCCACTCGCAACAGTGCATCCGAATGCAAAGCTTGCAGAGAACGTAGAGGTGGGACCTTACGCATATATTGAAGAACACGTGGAGATCGGTGAAGGAAGCAAGATCCTTCCTCACGCAACTATCTTCAATTATGTGAAGATGGGAAAGAATTGTACCGTATTCCCGGGAGCGGTTATCGGTGCCATCCCTCAGGACCTCAAGTTCGACGGAGAAATCACCTATGTGGAAATCGGTGACAATGTGAACATTCGTGAGTGCGCTACAATCAATCGTGGAACCAAGGCAAGCGGAAGAGGAGTGACCAAGATCGGTAACAATGTCCTTCTGATGTCATATACACACGTCGCACACGACTGTACTGTCGGAAATAACTGTATCCTTGTAAGTTATGTGGGAATAGCAGGAGAAACAGACGTGGATGACTGGGCTACCATCGGAGGAAGTTCCGTAGCTCATCAGTTCTCCAGAATCGGAAAGCACGCATTTGTAGGAGGAGGCTGCAAGATCAATAAGGACGTTCCTCCTTATGTCCTCTGCGGACGCGATCCTCTCACATATGCAGGTGTAAACATCGTAGGACTTCGTAGAAGAGGCTTTACTTCAGATCAGATCCGCAGCATAAAGGATATGTACGACATAATTTATAATGCCGGTTCGAACTTCTCGGATGCTCTTGCAAAGATAGAGATCGGTTTCCCTGAATCAGAAGAAAGAGATACCATTATAAGCTTCATCCGAAACTCGAAGAGAGGTATCATCAGAGGTATGAACTCTGAGACCAAGGGCAATATCGACTAGTCGTGCCTAAGTTATTTTCAATAGCATACTTTCCTCCCGTCTCCTATTTCGCCGCAATGGCTCAGGAAATGGAAGGTCTGATCAGTAGACGTGGCGGTGACAGTTCTCTCGAACTGTCTCCGTCTGTCGTATATATCGAGGCCTGCGAAAACTATCAGAAACAATCATATAGGAACCGTTGCAGATTCTATGCGGCGGATGGCGTGCAGGCCCTCTCCTTCCCGATTGTCCACGAAGCCGGAACCCATAAGCTTCCTATTTCTGAAATCAAGGTAGATTACTCCACCCCTTGGATCCAGCAGCATAAGCGTGCCATAATTTCAGCATATAGGACATCAGCATATTTTGAATATTATCAGGATGAACTGTTTGAAATTCTTGACAGCAGACCGGAGAAACTCTTCGACCTGAATCTTGCACTCATCCGTTTCTTTATCGAGAAGACAGGCATAAAGGTCGATCTGAGGCTTACTTCTGATTATTCGCCACAGGGCCTTGTGGAGGATGCCTCTGTCCGATGTGAAGACCTGCGTGAGATCATACATCCGAAGCGTCCGAATACTCTGCTTGCATCAATGGATCTGGAAAAGCCGTATTTCCAGGTCTTTGCCAGGAAATACGGCTTCAAGTCCGATCTGTCCGTGATGGATCTCCTTTTCAATGAAGGCCCGGACAGTATTCTGTTTCTGAAAAAATTGTAGAGATTCTCAGACCAGCACTCAGAATCTCCATCCGAATGTAAGGAGGACTTTCCAAAGGCTTCTTTTATTCAGAATCTCCGGTGCGTATGCACTCTCGATCACATATCCGTCATTGTCATACATATAGTCTGCGTATGGCATATAGTATTCGTCTGCCAGTATTGTCTTTCTCACTGCAAGATCAGCGAAGAAGGATTTCTTTGAACTGTATCCCAGACCGAATGATACATTCTGTGTCAGTGTGCCGGGGATTTCCTCTCCCCAGGAGTCGTACTTCTCTGATGAAGTAGCTGCACGGTAACCTGCTCTGACTGCAATTCCGCTGAAAGGCTTGATTTCAGCACCGATTCTGAAGATATGTGAAGTACCGAAGCGCTCCCTGATATCTCTGTTCACCTCTTCGAAGTAATCTCTGTCCACACCGTTGGTCTGGTATCTCATCTGTCCGTAATCGCACATCTCGTAGTCTGCACTGAGGACTCCCAACTGTCCGAGCGTGTAGGCAAGTCCGAGATTGGCTCTGAAAGGAGAAACCATTCTGTATGATCCGCTGCCGTATGGACTCGGGGTGTATCCGTTATATCCTGTGTCTGTATACGATGTCTCTCCGGACATCTGCCATTCTTCTGTGATATTGTTCACTGTAGGAGTCTGGATAGCAGCTCCGAAGCGGAATCCATAACCGGGAGTCACGATGACTCCGAATTTGCCGTAATATCCGGTGCCGGTGGCTGAATATGAATATCTATAGTTCATATCCTTGAAGTACATCCTGTCACCGTTTGCCATATCTATCTGAAAGTCAGAAGGATCGATAGCGCTTTCCTTGAAAAGTTCGTCGTAGATGTAGTCGAAGGAACTTATGCCGAGATTGGCTCCCAGATATATGAAGTCGGAAATGTCTGCACCGATATTGAATACATAGTCATATTTTCCACCTTGTACATTTCTGCTGTAAGACTGTGAGAGAGGCCCTCCGATGGCAACTTCTCCATTGTCATAGATCACTTCGCTCGCTCCTACGAACTGGTCGTCATATCCGCCGAATGTGGATATCATTCCACTCTGGTATCCTACGACCGGTTTCCAAGGCATATGGTCGAATGCATTAGGATCTCCCAGTTCCGAACCGGAATATCCGTTCACTGTAGCTTCATATGCCATTGCTCCCATAAAGGAAGTGCTGTGGTTGGTGCCGCTTGCGTATACATCTTCATCCCACCCTGCTGACTTGTTCATAAGGAAGCCTACTGTTACGCTTTTGAGACCGGATGTACGGTGGGTGTCGAAGTGGAGTGTCACGCCGAGGTTAGGTGTCGAGAAACGTGTGATGCTGCTTTTCATCCTGTTTTCGAAGTAGGGGAGGCTTCCGTCAGTGTAAGGCGAAACTCCCTGAGTGGTGCTTGCAGAAAATGTAAGCGACGGCGTGATGGTGATCTGTGAATAACCGGCCACTGCACTGCCCGCAGGGTTTATTGTCACGGATCCCAGATCGCCTCCCAAGGCAGTGAAGGCATTGCCCATTGCCACGGTGCGGGCTGTGCCCTCGTAATTGTTCTCGCTGAACAAAAGGGCGTCATATGCAGTCTGGGCATAGCTGCATACTGCTGCGAAAGCCATCATTATGATCAGTACTGTCTTTCTCATAGTACGGGTTTGTTTGAATTGTACTTATCTTCTTCCTCCTGACGAACCTACGCTTCTGCTTGATCCGCCACCGCTGTATCCTCCTCCTGAACTGCTTCTGCTGTAGCTTGATCCGCCGCCGGTGCTGAAACTTGAACGACTTGATGAAGAACTGCTTCTGTTGTAGCTTGGACTGCTTGAGGAACTTCTTGAAGAACTTCTGTCATAGCTTGACGATCTGTCCGAAGTGGAAGTTCCTCTATTGTAACTTGATGTGCTTGAGCTGTTTCTATCGGTCGATGCGCTTGGGACAGTCGTTGCGGCCGGTCTGCGATGATTCGGCTGTGAAACTGTGCCGGTCCTGCCTGTCGATGATACCGGGCGGCCTGCTGATACTGTGCCTCTCACTGCAGATCCCTGAACTGCTGCTCCTGTATTTCTTCCGCTGGTCTTTTCGTTTCTGATGGAAGGAGTAGTCCTTACAACGGATGTTCTGCTGGTGCTCGATGCAGAACTTGAGGTCACATTCCTGTCAGCCGCTGTCCTTCCTGAAGATGCACTTCCGGAGGCCTGTGCCCGGCTGGCTGTGCTTCTTCCTGTGGTGCTGCTGTTTCTGCTTACAATGCTTCTGCTGCCGATTCCGCCTCTGAGTGATGAACTGCTTCCGAATACGCGCTCGGATCCAGTCTGATGTCTTGAGCCGTACCATACATCCTTATGGTGGTCAGAGCCTCCGATATGTCCCGGGCCGTGTCCGTGATGGTGGTGATGGTGGTGATGTCCCCAGTAAGGATCCCATCCTCCGTACCATCCGCAGTAGTATGGATTGTACCACGGGTCGTACCAGCCCCAATGGCTTCCCCAGTACCAAGGGTCATACCATCCGCCGTAGAAGCCTCCATAATAATATGGGCTGTACCAGTTTCCATAATACCATCCGTCATACCATCCGCGGTATCTCCAAGGCGCGAAGTCCAGAGCATAGATCGGTGAATAATGTCTGCTCCAGTACCACGAGCTTCCCAGACTATAAGGACCGTACCAATATCCGTAATTGTTTTCGAGATCGAATCTCCAGTCGTACGGGTTCTCTCCCACAGTGACCACCGTACCTCCGAGCTTCTGGTCGTATCTGATCATAGCTGACATATCCTGAGGAATGGAAACTGTGTCTTTCTTGTCTCCGAAAAGGTATATCTGAGATTCCTTGGTCTTTTGGGCAAGTGCCTGAGTCTCAGCCTGAGACTCGGTTTTCTCCGCCTTTGTCCTGAATGCAGGAGTATTGCTGTAGATGCCATCCTGGAACCTCTGGCCGCTGTCAGTCGACGCAAGCTGGGTGAGGGCGCCACAAGAAGAGAGTATGAGGGCTGCCACAATAATCAGCACAGAACTCTTTTTCATAATTTTTCTCCTATTTTATTTGTAATAATTTCGTATCTTCGCAACTTGAATCGCCTTGCAATAACTATACCGTCATTTTCGGCTTCGCATAGTTGCGCATTCAACTACAATTATAAGAATAAAAACAATAAAAAGCAAAATACAATGGCAAAAGAGGTAACTAAAAGGTCTGACAATTATTCGCAGTGGTATGATAACCTTGTGGTAAAGGCAGATCTCGCTGAGCGTTCAGCTGTAAGAGGTTGTATGGTGATCAAGCCATACGGATATGCAATATGGGAAAAGATGCAGGATGTTCTTGACAAGATGTTCAAGGATACCGGTCATCAGAATGCCTATTTCCCGCTTTTCATCCCTAAGTCTTTCCTCAGCCGTGAGGCTGAGCACGTAGAGGGTTTCGCAAAAGAGTGTGCAGTAGTGACCCATCACAGACTTATGGCATCTCCTGACGGAAACGGCGTAGTAGTGGACCCTTCGGCAAGACTTGAGGAAGAGCTGATCGTAAGACCTACTTCTGAGACAATCATATGGAATACATACAAGAATTGGGTGACATCCTGGAGAGACCTCCCTATCCTCTGCAATCAGTGGGCAAATGTAGTGCGTTGGGAGATGCGTACCCGTCTTTTCCTTCGTACAGCCGAGTTCCTCTGGCAGGAAGGACATACCGCTCACGCTACCCGTGTGGAGGCTGAAGAGGAGACAATGAAGATGGTGAACGTATATGCCGATTTCGCGCGTAACTATATGGGCGTTCCTGTAGTAGTGGGTCACAAGAGTCCTAACGAGCGTTTTGCCGGAGCTCTTGACACAATGACCATCGAGGCTCTTATGCAGGATGGAAAGGCACTTCAGGCAGGTACATCTCATTTCCTCGGCCAGAATTTCGCAAAGGCCTTCGACGTGATGTTCACAAACAAAGAGGGAAAGCAGGAATATGTATGGGCTACATCGTGGGGTGTTTCTACCCGTCTTATGGGTGCACTCATTATGGCTCACGGAGATGATAACGGTCTCGTGCTTCCTCCGAAGCTCGCTCCTATTCAGGTAGTTATGGTTCCTATTACAGGTAAGGACGAGGCTGTGAACAATGGTATCCTGGATAAGATGTATGCATTCAAGAAAGAACTCGAGGCGAAGGGTATCAGCGTGAAGATCGACAATCGTGACACTCTCCGTCCTGGATTCAAGTTCGCTGAATGGGAGCTTAAGGGAGTTCCTGTGCGTCTTGCTATGGGTGGCCGTGACCTTGAGAACGGTACAGTGGAGCTTGCTCGTCGTGATACTTGTGAGAAGGCCTCGCATTCACAGGATGGTATTGCTGACGTGATTGCTGCCCTTCTTGATGATATCCAGGCGAATATCTACGCAAAGGCACTTAAGTTCCGTGATGACAGTATCCGTAAGGTGGATACCTGGGAGGAGTTCAAGGAGGAGATCACAAAGGGCGGATTCCTTCTCTGCCACTGGGACGGTACTCCTGAGACTGAGGAGAAGATAAAGGAGGAGACTAAGGCTACTATCAGATGTATCCCTGTGGACAGCGCTGTGTGCGTGGAGGAAGGTAAGTGTATCTACACAGGAAAGCCTTCGAGCCAGAGAGTCTTGTTTGCAATATCGTATTAATCGAAAATATATATGAATAAGTGGACTTATATATTGGCATCGGTGGCTTTGTGCTTGGGTGCAAGTCAGGGACTCTGGGCGCAGAAACTGACTGATGCTCAGAAAGCTGCGGCTGAGGCTGCGAGGGCGATAACCGAGGCCCCTGAAGCTGAGCAGAAGGTCGAGAAGCCGAAATATTGGGACGAGTCTCTAAAGACCAATATCAAGTTCGGACAGACCTCGCTCAATAACTGGGCTGCCGGTGGTGACAATACCGTCACTCTTCAGGCCTTCATCGACGGTAATGCCAATTATAAGAAAGACAATCTTTTCTGGAACAACCGACTCCAGCTCGACTATGGATTCGTGTATGCTTCATCGAAGCCTATACTTCAGAAAAGTGATGACCGTATCTATTTTGAAAGTAAGTTCGGATACAAGAATGAGAATATGAGAAACTTCTCATTCTCAGCCAACTACGATTTCAAGTCTCAGTTTACCACAGGTTATGACTACAAGACTCCAGAGAATCTTAAGGATGACCTCGGAAATGATCTTAAAGGCGGTGACCTGCGTCAGGCCTGGAGAGATGCTCGCAATATTAAATCAGGTTTCCTTGCGCCTGCATATACCAATCTCGCTCTCGGTATCGACCTCAAGCCTTGGAAATGGCTCTCACTCAATATAGCCCCTTTCACCGGAGGTGTCGTGATCGTCAGAAATCCTGAGCTTAGAAAGAATTATGGTATGGATCTCAAGGAAGAGTGGATAGGTGTCACCGAAAATCTTCCGGACGACGGGACCCAATACAGAAGCGCCCGCTTCGAGTTCGGTGCTCAGGTAAAGGCGGATATTGCCGTGAAGGTGAATGATAATTTCGCATATACTTCACAGCTTGTGCTCTTCTCGAACTACCTTGATCATCCGGAGAATATCCGTGTGAACTGGGATAACCGCTTTGACTGGAAGATTGCGAAATATTTCTCTCTGACCTTGACTACCAATATGATATATGATGACAAGGTGCTGATTTACAGTGAGAAGGACGGGCAGACAAAGCAGAGGGTCCAGTTCAAGGAATCTCTCTTGTTCGGATTTACATACACTATTGCTAGAAAGAGGTAATGCAGAAACGATTTGCAGAAACAATGAAAGAACTGAGGGGGCTGATCAATGACTGGTCAGCCCCTTGCTGTCATTCTGAGGTCGCGAGCGAACAGCAAACAGTCCAGTGGACTGTTGCAGCGAAGCAGCCTGCGGTAGCAGGGACGGCACGCAGCGACGTGAGAATCTTATTAGCCGTCAGCGGAGGAATAGACTCTATGTGTATGGCGGAACTTTTCGCCTCCCTTGAAGACCCTTTTCCTTTCGCAATTGCCCATTGCAACTTCCATCTCCGAGGTGAAGAAAGTGACGGTGACGAGCAGTTCGTAAGCCGATGGGCCGCGGATCACGGTGTGGATTGTCACACAGTATCGTTTGATACCGAGGCTGTGGCCTTGGAACGCGGAATCAGCATTGAAATGGCAGCCCGCGACCTTCGCTATAACTGGTTCGCAACTCTCTGCAAGGAGTACGGATATAAGGCTGTCGCCGTTGCACATAATGCAAATGATAATGCTGAGACATTGATTCTTAATCTTTTACGAGGATCTGGGATAAACGGTCTTGCCGGAATGAATAAGCTTTCAGCTCTTCCTGCGGCTCCATATCTCCCACTTGTCCGCCCTCTGCTGGACTGCACCCGCAAGCAGATCGAGGGATATATGTTTGCGTACAGACATTCTTATCGGGAGGATAGCACCAATGCCGGTTGTGATTATAAGCGAAACAGGATACGCAATGAAGTCTTCCCGATTTTCGGGAAAATAAATCCGTCCTTTGTCAGGACAATGAATCGTGAGATGGGGTATTTTTCAGAGGCTGGAGAAATCGTTGAAGATTGGTGCAGGAATGCCGCCTCAGCAGTAGTCAATGCTAATCGCATCGATACCAAAGCTTTGTTAGAAAATAAGCATTGGAAATATCTCCTTTATCATATATTGGAACCATATGGATTCAATACCGCGACTCTGGCTTCGATCGAGAATCTTCTGGAGTCATCGCGCACTATCCCGGGAAAACGGTTCGAGTCTGCCGATTATGCTTTGCTGACGGGAAGAGATGAATTGATTATCAAACCATTGGAAGATGATCATATATTATCTGAGGAGGTTATAATGCCTGTAAGGGGAGAGGGTAGATATCATTTCAACGGCAGGATATTCGAAATCAGACTCATTCAGAACCAGAAGGATATGGACCTCAGGCAGACGGGGGTGATAATGATGGATGCAGGAAAACTCAGATTTCCTTTTGTACTCCGCAGATGGAGAAATGGAGATTGGCTGGTGCCTTTCGGAATGCGTGGCAAGAAGAAGGTGAGTGACTTTTTCGCGGATCTGAAGTACGATCCTGTGCGCAAGGAAGCATCTGTGATGGTGGTGGATACAATGACCGAAGGAATGGCTGATAATCAGCATATTGCTGCTGTGGCCTGCGTCAGGATAGACAATAGATACAGAATTTCAGATTCGACGGAATCGATAATAAGAATAACAGAAATCATATGAAAAGAATAACGCTATTCATTCTTGCATTGGCAGCTGGAATAGCTTCCGGCTGTACTTCCCATTTCATAGACGATGCTTCTTACCGCGATATGGTCAGGGAGGATCTTGCGTCCCGCGCATATGTTCTGGATGCGGCAGGTGTCGAGCTTGGGGCTATGGGACTGGAGCAGAAGGAACTGGAAGCAATGGAGTTCCTTTATGCCTATATGCCTTTGGGAGATATTGTCAATCAGTCTCCTGAGTATTATCTGGATCATTACAGAATGACACAGAAGGCGTTGGAGGAGATGCCTTGGGGAGAGAATATCCCTGAACGTGAGCTCAGGCACTTTGTTCTTCCGGTCAGAGTGAACAACGAAAATCTTGATTCAGCCCGTGCTGTATTCTATAACGAACTAGCTCCAAGGGTAAAGGAAATGTCGATGTATGATGCGGTTCTGGAAGTTAACCACTGGTGCCACGAGAAGGCGGTGTATATGCCTTCGGACCGCCGTACCAGTTCTCCGCTCGCTACGGTAAAGACCGCATACGGCCGTTGCGGAGAGGAATCGACGCTGCTGGTAGCGGCACTCAGGTCGGTCGGAATTCCTGCCCGTCAGGTCTATACTCCGAGATGGGCTCATACTGACAGCAACCACGCCTGGGTGGAGGCCTGGGTGGATGGTGAGTGGTATTTCCTTGGTGCCTGCGAACCGGAGCCGGTACTTGATCTGGGATGGTTCAATTCTCCGGCCAGCAGAGGAATGCTGATGCATACCAACGTATTCGGACGCTATGACGGACCTGAAGACAAGGTGAGGATGACTCCTATCCATACAGAGATCAATGTCATAAGCAATTATGCTCCGGAATCGGCTGATATTCAGGTGAATGTGCTGGGTCAGGATGGCTCTGTGGCCGAAGGTGCAAAGGTGGAGTTCAAGATCTATAACTATTCTGAATTCAATACCGTTGCGACCAAATATTCTGATTCTGATGGAAAAGCCTCGCTTACTGCCGGACTTGGTGATATGATGATATATGCAGCAAAGGACGGAAAGTTCGGTTTTGCGAAAGTGAGGTATGGCGAGGATTCGAAAGTTTCCATTGTTTTGGAATACGAAGAAGGTGCAGTGATTCCACATATTGAAATGGAGGTTGTGCCTCCTGTGGAAAATGCTCAGCTTCCGGATGTTACACCTCAGCAGAGAGCAGAGAATACACGTCGTATGGAGTATGAGGATTCGCTCAGGAATGCCTATGTGGCAACCTTCTTCGATAATGAGAGTGCTATGGCTTATGCGCAGGATTTCAAGAAACTATGGCCTGATCAGGATGAGCGCGTCGCTTCTATTCTTGTGGCTTCAAGGGGAAATCATTCTGAAATAACAGCATTCCTTAAGGCTGCAGAAGAAAATGACCGCTTCTCATCAGCTCTGCATATACTGGAGTCCTTGACTGAGAAGGATTTGAGAGATACCCCGAAATATGTCCTTGACGACTACCTCTATAATCTCGATTCAGGTGAGCAGTCGCAGTATATCTGGTGCCCGAGAGTGGATACTGAGCTGCTCAGGCCTTACAGGGAATATTTCAAGGGCAATGTACCTCAGTCTCTTGTAGATACTATAGTTTTCCATACTCCTCTTTTTGTGAAGTGGTGCAAGGATAATCTTTCGATGTATGATGATTTGAGCCTGAGATATGTACAGCTGGATCCTAAACGTATCTGGGAGACAAGGCTTGCGGATAAGGCATCCCGTGAAATATTCTTTGTTACAATGTGCCGTACATTCGGTGTTCCTGCCTGGATGGATCCGGTGACCCGCGTCATCAAATATTTCGATACTGAGGAATTAAAGGAATATGATGTGGATTTCGATGCTGCGCAGCAGACAGCCTCCCCTAAAGGATGGCTGCATCTGGAATATGATGAGATCCCGCTTCTGGATGATCCGAAATATCAGACTCACTTTACAATTTCCAAGTTCGACGGAACATCTTTCGTACTTCAGAACTATGGCAAGGCGGATACCTGGTCAAGTCTTTTCAGTGGAAAAGCCGAGTTGGACTGCGGATATTATATGCTCGTGAGCGGTTCGAGGATGTCGGCTGGTAATGTACTTGCCGATATTGAATTCTTTACAATCGAGGAAGGCAGGACTACAGATGTGAATCTCGTGATGAGGGATGCTGCCGACCAGCTACGTGTAATCGGAAGCTTCGACTCAGAGATGAAGTATCTTTCTCTTGATGGGCCTGCTTCAGATCCGTCGGCTGCAAAGGTGTCGTCAGTTCTCGAGACTACCGGCCGCGGCTATTTTGCCGTAGCCCTTGTGGATTATGGTACAGAGCCTGTGAACCACGCATTTATGGATATCTCAGCCGTGGCTTCCGAACTCGAAGAGTGGGGCAGGAACATCCTCGTGGTATTTGCTTCGGAAGATGATTACAGAAAGTTCCGTGCACAGGATTTCAATCTTCCGTCTACTGTCAGGTATGGAATTGACCTTGATGGAAAGATGAGAGAAATGATAGCCTCGGAAATGAAACTGGATAAGGGAGGCAGACTGCCGCTGATATTGGTGGCAGACACTTTCAACAGGGTGGTCTTCTTCTCGCAGGGTTACAGCATCGGCCTTGGAGAAAGCCTTATCAGAACCTCAAAGGCTTTATAGTGGCAGCTACCCTTGCCGCAGTGGTGCGGACGGTTCCGTAAGGATCCTCTTCATTTCCCATTGCGACATCCGGGTTACGGAACAGCATACCGCTTTCTACAGGCTCTCTGGCTGAGAAATGGAATTCTCTTGCGCCGGAGAGCCTTGCTATTTCAGCAATATTGTCTTCATTGACACCGCAGCCTGGCATAATGATGATCCTGTCTCCGGCTTTCTCTACAAGCTGGGCGAGCAGGTCAGCTCCTTCCAGGGCAGTGGGTCTGCATCCCGATGTGAGGATGCGTGCGCAGCCGAGTTCTATGATGTCCTCAAGTGCCTTGAGAGGGTCTGCGGAGTGATCGAACGCCCTGTGGAAGGTCACAGGAAGATTTCCGGCAGCTTCCATCAATATTGACATTGCCTTCTTGTCGATGTTCCCTTCTTTGGTGAGACAGCCGAACACCAAGCCGTCAGCTCCTAGTTCTTCAGCTATCCCGATGTCGTGAATCATTTCCTCAAGCTCGTCTTCGCTGTAAAGAAAATCTCCTCCACGCGGTCTGATGATTACATTCAATCCTATGTCAATGGATGCACGGGCCTTGCGTATCATACCAAAAGAAGGAGTGGTGCCTCCTTCCGGTATTCCGGAACAAAGCTCCACTCGATCTGCTCCGCCTTCCTGAGCCGCAATGCAGCTGGCTACAGAATTGGCGCATATTTCGAACTTGTACATTATCTTATGCTGATTTCATATGGCAATCTTGCATAAACCTTACCGCTTTCTGATGCGTTCCAGTTCCTGAAAGCCTCTTCAACATTTTCAAGAGGAGTATCAGCAAAGATGCTGGTGTCTCCTGTCAATGTCTCAAGGAGTGTTTCAATGGCTGTCATCGGCTTAGGATATGCTTCCACCTTTACCTCATCAAGGCTGCTTACTCCATCGATGCAGAGTGCTGCATAGTTAATGGCATCCTCGATGGTTCCGATCTCGTCCACAAGACCTATCTTAAGAGCGTCTGCTCCAGTCCATACGCGTCCCTGCGCTATAGCATCTACTCCTTCCACTGTCATATCACGTCCTTCTGCCACAAGCGTTGTGAACTTTTCGTATATTCTTTCTACAGAAGCCTGCATATAATCAATTTCAGCCTTGTCTAACGGACGCATCATTGACATCATATCGGAATGCTTGTTAGAATTTACCGGTGTGATGTTCACGTGGAGCTTGTCCTCAATGACATTGCTGATATCCGGAATCATACTGAATACTCCAATCGATCCTGTAAGAGTGGTTGCATTTGAATAGATCTTGTCGCAACCTGCTGAAATCCAGTATCCTCCGGATGCCGCGTAGTCTCCATAAGATGCGATTACAGGGATGCCTCTCTTTCTCAGAAGGTCGATCTCGTTCTTGATCTTCTCGGATGCCAGTACGCTTCCTCCCGGTGAGTTTACGCGGAGCACTACTGCCTTCACTGTAGAGTCCTTGCGGACATCTTCGATGATGCCTGCAAATCTGTCTCCAGCCACGTGCTGCTTCTCATTGCCGTCCACGATATTACCTTCTGCATAGATGACAGCCACTTTCTTATCAGCCTTGCTGGTAGAGCTTGATTTTGCCTTTACGTATTCAGGGAACCGGATAGCCTTGATGTCCTCGAATTTCTCTGCGCTGTAGAGATCGCATAGCTGCTGCTGAAGTTCTTCTCTGGTAAGAAGCTCGTCTACGAGACCCTTTGCGAGGAAGTCTGAAGGGAAGTTCAGCTCGAGATTGTTCAATATGGCGTTGAGTGCCTCTACAGATATTCCGCGTGATGCGGCAATCTTTTCTGCCCAGCTGTTCCAGCTTGACTCGACCATCTCTGTGTTCTGCTCGAGGTTCTCAGGACTTGCAGAGTTCCTGATATACATCTCACCTGCTGATTTGTATTTTCCGTGGCGGATGAGCTGTACGTTCACGCCTATTCTGTCGAGGATATCCTTCAGGAAGATCATCTGAGATGAAAGTCCGTTGAACATATTCATACCACCTTCATATGAAGTCATATAAATCTTGTCGGATACCGATGCAAGATAATAACTGGCATTGCTTGGATTTTCAATATATGAAACGATGGCCTTTCCACTGTTTCTGAAATTTTCCAGAGCGCTTCTGAATTCTTCAAGCTGGGCGATTCCGCCAGCTGCTCCGTCCGGCTTCATATAAATGAATTTCACTGCAGGATCTGTAGCTGCTGCATTCACAGCCTGGATTGCGTCGTAGATTCCTACCGAGCTGATAATATTTCCTCCGGTAAGTGATGCGAACGGATCTGCCTCCTGAGCCTGCTCGCTCAGAGTCATATCTGCCATATTGATCTGGAGTACGCCTTCCCGCGGCATTACAGGCTCGGTCTCTCCTAAAGCTGCAATTGCACCGATCATCACAATCGACATAAACATCGACACGAATCCGAAAATCATAAGACCCAGCAGAGTGGCAAGGGTCATCTTTACAAAATCTTTCATATTGATAAATTTTAAGATTATTCAAAAGTTGTTTAAACTGCAAATTTGACGAAAATAATTTCAAAGTTACTACAAAAATCTGATAAATTTCATAGGCAAGACTTTAAAAGAACTTATGCCTATATAAATGTATCCTTGTTTCTGTGCTGACATAGAATGCTAATTCGTTGTGAGATTGAATTTTATATTTGGAATTACGGTGCGAATTCGTATATTTGCAGATTGGAATGAAAGGGCTTCTTATAAAGATTACAGCACTGCTGCTTATAGTCTGGTACTCTATGAGTATCATAGGATTCGATATACATACCTGCAGCGGCAGCGGAGAGAGTTTTGTAGTTACTTTCGTTGAGGGGCTTGACTGTAAAGATATTCATCCCGAGCATCATTGTGACAAAGGGTCCTGCTGCTCGCATCGGCACAGTTGCTGTGAGACTGGCGCTGGTGAGAATATACAATCAAAATCCTGCTGTTCAAGTGATTATAAGGTTCTGACCTTGACCGGTGCAGTGTCTGATGAAAGGAATGGCATAGAGAATCTGAGCTCAATCCTTTATAGCAATTGTATTTGTTCGAATATATTCGAGTCTGAAGTGCATCCGCGTCATTCTCATCTCATATCCCATTGTCCGGCATCCGTTTCCTGTCTTGGGCGAATGCCTGACATACAGTCTCTTCTAAGTGTCTGGAGAATCTGATAAAAGATTTTTTTACATTCTGAATACTATTCGGGATGAGTCAGTCTATTATTCAATCATTAACCAGATATTAAAATGAAAAAGACAATCATAATTCTTCTTGCAGTCATTTTATCTGCATTTAACTCTTTTGCACAGGTTATAGGCCAGACAATAGATACTACAGGTATTTATGGGGAGCGTGCTGACAGTCTTGATGCAGCCGTGTTCGTATCCCGTCAGGCGGGCAACTTTCTTTCAAAAGGAAAGGATATCCGTACAGAAGTGATTTCTGCTGCCGGTCTTTGCAAGATGGCCTGCTGTAATCTCGCTGAGAGTTTTGAAAACTCAGCCAGTGTGACAGTCGGCTATTCGGATGCTGTGACCGGAGCCCGTCAGATCCGTCTCCTCGGACTCTCTGGAGTATATACCCAGATGCTTGATGAGACCCGTCCTGTGATGCGCGGACTCTCAGCCCCATTCGGACTTTCATATGTTCCCGGACAGTGGCTTGAGAGCATTCAGATCGCGAAAGGCTCATCTTCAGTGATCAACGGAGTAGAGTGTATGACCGGTCAGATCAATATGGAACATCGCAAACCGACAGATGAGAAACCGCTCTTCCTGAATGCTGCCGTTATGAGCGATACAAAAATGGATTTCAATATAGCCTCGTCTCTCCAGATGGGTTATAAGTGGAGCACTGTTATCCTCGGTCACGTTTCAGGCAACATCGAGGCTCACGATATGAACAATGACGGTTTCCTCGACGAACCTCAGATGCTCCAGTTCAATCTTGCCAACCGTTGGCTCTATCAGGCAGACAACGGAACTCAGATCCGTTTCGGCGTACGTGCAATCCAGGATACACGTAACGGCGGTCAGATCAAAGCCATACAGAAACGCTGGAGCTCGGATATTCTTAACAGGTCTCTCAACGGTTATTTCAAGATAGGTGTTCCGTTGAATCCGGAAAACACTCAGAATATCGCCCTCATCGCAGACTACAATTATCAGAATATGGATTCCGGTTTCGGAACAAGGACTTATGATGCAGGACAGCATTCCGCATATGCAAACCTTCTGTATCAGAATGTGATAAATGACTCTCACCAGTTTACTCTCGGACTTAATGGAACATTCGACAGATATGATGAGGTACTGAGAAGGGAAATGTGGACCGGACCTGTAAAGGAGGAGGGTGTTACCGATCTTGCAAATGCCGGAGTATTCGGAGAATATACCTATCACGCAGGTGATAAGTTCACAGCAATAGCCGGTCTTCGCGGAGACTGGTTCTACCAGCAGGGATTCAAGGTCTCTCCGCGAGTGACATTGAAATATATGCCTGTGGATGAGATCGTCATCCGTGCCAATGGTGGCCGCGGTCTCAGATATTCGACTCCGCTTGTGGACAATATTGGCGTCTTCTCTACCGGTAAGGAATATGTCGGTGCTTATAATGAGCATATTCTCGAGGATGCCTGGACAATGGGAGGAAATATCACTTATTATATGCCTTTCGGAGCATCTTCTAACACTTACCTGAGCTTTGATTATTTCCGCACTCAGTTTGCACAGCAGATGGTGGTGGATTATGAGTACGGAATGAATGAGATACATTTCTATGCTCTTGATGGAAAACGTTCATATACAGATAATTATCAGATAGATTTCTCTGTGGATCCTGTAGAACGTTTCAATATCACAGCTACATTCCGTTATACCGATGCCAGAATCGAGCTTGCGGGAAAGGGCCTTGTGGAAAAGCCTATGACAAGCCGCTTCAAGGGAGTCCTCAATCTCCAGTACGCTACAAACCTTAACAAGTGGATCTTCGACTTTACAGCATCCCTGAACGGCTCGTGCCGCGTGTATAACTTTATGGAAGATCTTAAAGACGAGAACGGAGAACTTCTTTATAAGAACGGTCGTACTCCTGTATATCCGCTTCTTTATGCACAGGTAACCCGTCGTTTCAAAGGATGGGATGTATATATTGGAGCAGAGAATTTGACAAATTTCAGACAGAAGGGTGTAATTCTCGGATCGGTCAAGGACGAGAACGGCTATGTGAATGCATTCCAGCCTTCATTCGATGCAAGTTGCGTCTGGGGACCGCTGATGGGAATCAAGGCACACATAGGCTTCCGCTTCACTCTTTGGAAGAAAGGCTGATGCCCTGTCATTCCGAGCTTGTCCCCTGTCATTCCGAGCTTGTCGAGGAATCTTTTTAATTCAGTAAAATAATATTATATTTGTAAACGATATGAAAAAGACAATCATCCTTACCATTGCAGCCCTTATGACCGTTTCGGCTGTAACATCTGTTGCATCGACAGTTACATCTGCTGAGTCATCAGTCCTCACCGATAAGAAGCCTGCAAAGAAGAAAGGCGAGATCAAGGAGGTTACATTCAATGTGCATCTCCATTGTGAGAACTGTGTGAAGAAAGTTCAGGAAAACATTGCATTCGAGAAGGGCGTGAAGGATCTTCACGTGTGTCTCGAAGATCAGACCGTATCGCTCAAGTATGATGCAGCGAAGACTAGTGAGGAAACCCTCAAGGCTGCCATCGAGAAACTCGGCTATCCGGTAAGCGGAAAACGTGAAGGCGGTCATTCGCACGGACACAACAACTAAACTACAGATATGTACGAAATCATAACCAAAGAAATGCTCACGCCGACGATCTGTCGTATGAAGGTCTATGCTCCGCGTCTTGCTGCATCGGCCCTTCCGGGACAGTTCCTCATCGTGCGCGCAACTGAAAGCGGCGAGCGTATTCCGCTTACCATCAGTGACTATGACAAGGAAGCCGGTACTGTCACTATTGTGACACAGCAGATCGGAGCTTCTTCGTCTGAGATCATTTCCTTCGAGGAGGGAGAGTCCTTCAAGGATGTTGTGGGACCTCTCGGTATACCTTCGGACTTTACCGAAATGCAGGAGGAAGAGCTCAAGGCCCAGAGATATATCTTCATAGCTGGAGGAGTGGGAACAGCTCCGGTTTACCCTCAGGTAAAATGGCTTCACGAAAGAGGCATCGCAGTCGATGTCATCGTCGGCGCCAAGACCAAGGATCTTGTGATCTACAAGGAGGAAATGGAGGATGTCTGCGACAATCTGTATCTATGTACTGACGACGGTTCTGCCGGTTTCAAGGGACTTGTCACTGCAATGCTAGAGAAGCTTGTGAATGAGGACGGAAAGAAATATACTCAGGCGGTGGCCATCGGACCTATGATTATGATGAAGTTCGCTACGCTTACCGCAAAGAAATTGGAACTTCCTATCATTGTCAGCCTCAATACATTGATGGTAGATGGAACCGGAATGTGCGGTGCCTGTCGTGTTACAGTAGCCGGAAAGACACGTTTCGCCTGTGTCGAGGGTCCGGAGTTCAATGGTTATGACGTTGACTTTGATGAGGCTATGCGCCGTCAGGGAATGTATAAGTCTGAGGAGGTAGAGGCGAATGAACATCACAAATGCAGAATCGGGAGGGGAAAGTAATGGCAAACAAGATTCCAAGAGTTCCTGTGAGAGAACAGGATCCGAAGGTACGTGCTACCAATTTTGAGGAGGTATGCTACGGATATAATGTGGAGGAGGCTCAGCTTGAGGCTACAAGATGTCTTCATTGCAAGAATCCCCGCTGTGTAGCTGCCTGCCCTGTAAGTGTCAAGATTCCTAATTTCATCGCTCAGGTGGCTGCCGGCAATTTCGCTGCTGCAGCTTCTGTCATAGCTGAAGATTCTTCACTGCCTGCTATCTGTGGCCGTGTGTGTCCTCAGGAGACTCAGTGCGAGGGAAGCTGTATTCTCGGTGTGAAGGGAGAACCTGTGGCTATCGGAAAGCTCGAACGTTTTGTGGCTGACTGGAGTCGTGAGAACGGTGGTGTGAAGCCTGAGATTGCTCCTTCAAACGGACATAAGATTGCAGTCATCGGCAGCGGCCCGGCTGGTCTTGCCTGCGCTTCCGACCTTGCGAAGCTCGGATACGATGTGACTATATTTGAGGCACTTCATCGTCCGGGAGGAGTGCTTGAATATGGTATCCCTGAGTTTCGTCTTCCTAAGGATAAGGTCGTTGCAGCAGAGATCGAGTCTGTAAAGGCTCTCGGCGTGAAGATCGAGACTAATGTGATCGCTGGTCGTACTGTGACTATCGATTCGCTTCTTGACGAGGAAGGCTTTGCTGCTGTTTTCGTGGGTTCCGGTGCCGGACTCCCTAAGTTTATGGGTATTCCTGGAGAGAACCTGAATGGCGTCTTCTCGGCTAATGAGTTCTTGACAAGAAACAATCTTATGAAGGCATACAGGGAGGATTATATGACTCCGATCCACGCCGGTAAGAAGGTAGTTGTCGTAGGTGGAGGTAATGTAGCGATGGATGCTGCACGTACAGCGCTCAGACTTGGTGCGCATACCACCATCGTATATCGTCGTACCGAAATGGAGCTTCCTGCTCGCCGCGAGGAAGTGCATCACGCAAAGGAAGAAGGCATTGAATTCGCGATGCTGACCAACCCTGTCGAGATTATCGGTGATGAGAAGGGCTGGGTGAAGGCTGTGAAATGTATCCGGATGGAGCTTGGCGAGCCTGATGAGAGTGGAAGAAGAAGTCCGGTAGCAGTACCTGGCTCTGAGTTTGAAATCGAGACAGAGACAGTGATTATGTCGCTTGGAACTTCGCCTAATCCATTGATTGCAAGGACCACAGCAGGACTTGAAACTAATCGCCGCGGATGTCTCGTTGCTGATGAGAACGGTGCCACTACAAGAGAAGGTGTATTCGCGGGTGGTGATGCTGTTACCGGTGCAGCTACTGTGATTCTTGCAATGGGAGCCGGCAGAAAGGCTGCAGCCGCAATCGATCAGTACGTAAAGAGCAAGAATTAGTGTTTTTCTTTTCTGTAGAATGCAGCTACAGGAAGAAGGGCGATCAGATAGCCGATTATGGCGACTCCTGCGACGGTAAGGGCTATATCCCGCCAAGACAGGATTACAGGATATGCCTGGACAAGAAATTGTCCGGGCATCTTTATTATGCCCAGATGCTGCTGAATCAATGTGAATCCGATGCCGATGATAAGACCGGCCGCAAGACCTATGAGCGATATCATCCATCCCTCGAGTACGAATATCTTCTTAATCAGGCTTTCCTGAGCTCCAAGACTTCTAAGGGTGGCGATGTCCGGCCTTTTCTCGATAATGAGCATTGACAGACTGCCGAAAATGTTGAATGCAATGATGATGATGACGAAGATCAGTATCATATAGATGGCAGCCTTTTCGTATTTCATCATCTTGTACAGAGACTCGTTCTGCTGGAAGCGGTCCTTGACCTCGAAGCCTTCCCCGAGTCTTGTACTGATCTCTTTCTGAAGCCTTTTTAGTTCTTCTTTTCCATATCCTTCAGCAAGTCTGAGCTCTACGGCAGAGACTTCATTCTGATATTCAAGGAGTTCACGCATCTGTTCGATCGGGAGAATCATTAAGTTTCCGTCAATATCGCTGTTGACTGAGAAGATGCTTGATGGCCAGACTTTTATGCTTTCTATTGATGATAGGGGACTGGTCGGCGACAGACGTCGTGTCCTGGATGGAAAATATATCTCTATTCCTGAAACAAAGCGCGGACTTATGCCCATTTCGTATGCCAGGCCGGATCCTACGCTGGCAAGAGGTATATCTCCTCGATGGAGCCTGAATTCTCCGTCAATTATATGATCCCGGAGAGGGGATTCTTCTTCATAGATCCAGTCCACTCCCTTGGCAAGGGCAAGTCCCTGCTGTCCGTCATAATTTATGAATACCTGTTCCTGAAGTACGCAGCACATATTCTTTACGGATGTCTGGTCGTATATCCAGTCGAATGTCTCTCCCTCAGGTACGAAGACTTTTCCGGTGGCCGGGGTGATCAGAAGATCGGGTTCGACGTTGCTCATCATAGATCTGATGAGCGAGTCGAACCCGTTATAAACTGACATAATTATGATGAGAGCGGCGGTTCCTACAGCCATACCGATAGCGCTTATCGCCGAGATGATATTGATCACATTATGCGACTTCTTGGCGAAAAGATATCTTTTTGCTATAAACGGTGCTAATCTCATCGGGTATTGGACTTTCCGTAAAATAGCATAGTGATTACGAAGACCCCCGCCCTCCCTATGGTCGGGCACCCCCTAGCCGGGGGTGGCACGTCTTCTCCATCACTATGCTATTTTACTATTTCTTCAATAGTTCTTCGATGTGCTCTACATAGTCAAGGGAGCTGTCGAGATAGAAGGCGATCTCCGGCACGATACGTAGCTGTTTTCCGACCTTGCTGCCGAGCTCACCGCGAAGTGCCTTGCAGTTCTCTTCCAGAACTCCCATAACAGTCTCAGCCTTATCTGAAGGGAAGATGCTCACATATATCTTCGCTATAGAAAGATCCGGACTGATCTTTACGCCGCTCACAGAAACAAGGGCTCCGCCGAAAGCCGCCATACCCTTGCTGCGGATGACTTCAGCCATCACCTTCTGAATCTCCTTGGCAACCTTCAGCTGCCTGGTGCTTTCAATATTCTTTTCCATTAAGCAATCTTTATAATGAAGTAGTTCTTTTTTCCCTTTTGAGCAAGGATGTACTTTCCATTGATGAATGACTCGCTTCCGATCTGAGCGTTGATGTCAGCCACCTTCTCTTTGTTGATGCTGACGCCATTGGCCTGAATCATCTTGCGGCACTCACCCTTTGAAGGGAAGACCTGAGACTCGCCGGCGAGAAGGTCTATGATTCCGAGAGGGAACTTATCCGCGGCTACATCGAAAGTCGGTACGCCATCGAATACAGCGAGGAAAGTCTTCTCGTCAAGGTTCATAAGAGCCTCTTTTGTAGCATTTCCGAAAAGCATCTGAGATGCTGCCACAGCATTTTCGTATTCCTGTGCTCCGTGAACCATAGTTGTTACCTCTTTAGCTAGGAGCTTCTGGAGTTCGCGACGCTCTGGAGCCTCGGCGTGAGCAGCGATTGCTGCATCGATCTCATCCTTTGTAAGCATTGTGAATATCTTGATGTACTTCTCGGCATCCGAGTCGGAAACATTGAGCCAGAACTGATAGAACTGGTATGGTGAAGTGCGCTCAGGGTCGAGCCAGATATTGCCCTTCTCTGTCTTTCCGAACTTTCCTCCATCAGCCTTGGTGATGAGAGGACAAGTCAGTGCAAAAGCCTCCTTTCCGAGGATACGGCGGATGAGCTCGGAACCTGTGGTGATGTTGCCCCACTGGTCTGCACCACCCATCTGGAGGGTACATCCCTTGTGCTCGTAGAGGTAGAGGAAATCGTATCCCTGGAGAAGCTGGTATGTGAACTCTGTGAAAGACATACCGTCACGAGCTTCGCCCGAGAGTCTCTTCTTTACGGAATCCTTTGCCATCATATAATTGACTGTGATGTGCTTTCCGATCTCACGGGCGAAATCAAGGAAAGTGAAATTCTTCATCCAGTCATAGTTGTTCACGAGTTCGGCCTTGTTTGCTGCCTCTGACTCGAAGTCAAGGAACTTGCTCAGCTGAGCCTTGATGCAGGCTACATTGTGGTTCAGAGTCTCCTCGTCGAGAAGGTTACGCTCCTGAGACTTCATAGATGGGTCACCGATCATACCTGTGGCACCACCTACGAGAGCGATAGGCTTGTGACCGCAGTTCTGGAAATGTTTCAGGATCATAATGCTGACCATATGGCCGATGTGGAGAGAGTCCGCAGTAGGGTCGATTCCTACATAAGCGGCTGTCGAGCCTTCCATAAGCTTCTCCTCTGTACCAGGCATAATGTCCTGGATCATACCTCTCCATCTGAGTTCTTCTACAAAATTCTTCATATCTGTATTTATTTTTATGTCATTCTGAGGAGGATAAAATCTGATGTGAAATTTTCCTCCGTTAGCAACCAACAAAGGTACATAAAAATTCAGATGTAACAAAGGTCTAAGACGATGGCTTTATTGATAACATCGTTAATTGTCTATTCTATATAGAGTTCCGCTGAATCACCTGCTACATCTGTAGCAGGTGATTCAGCGGAACGTGCTGATTTTTAACTTCTTGTGCCGAGTCTGATGTATTACCAGGCGAAGTCGAATACGATGTCGCGTGGGATGCCTGCTTCGTTGACCTTTGCTACTTCAGCAGCGAGTGTCTCGCGGATGCTTGCATTTTCGGCTGCGTATGCCTGCGCGAACTCGAAGTTTCCTGTAGCCTGGGTCTGAAGAATCAGAGCTGCCCAGGAGTCGATGGCTTCTGTTGCCTTTTCGAAGTCCACTACATACTTGCCTTCGGCGTTGCGGCTGAATGCACCGTTGTCCTCCATATAGTTGAAGCACATCATATTGGCCTTGCCGTGTGAAGATGCCGAACCAAAGCGCACTGAGCGTACGATGCCTGCGATGAAGGTAGCGATCGACTCTTCCTTGGTGATGTCTGTGATTTCGCCCATCTCGATGAGCTTGTTCACCATAAAGAGACCGAGGATGTCGGCCTTAGCTTCTTCCCAGGTAGTCTTCTCCGATCCCATAGCTTCATCTACTGTACCCTTGCCGTTGATAGTCTGCTTCACACCGAGTCCGTGTGCTACTTCGTGGAAGGTCACGTTCCAGAAGAATGCGTCAGCTGTGAGGTACTTCAGCTGTGATGGCTCCACGAGAACCTCTCCGATAGGGGCCAGGATCTTGTTGAACTTGGCCATCATACTGTTATAGAGCTGGAGGCGGCGTGCACCCTTCGCAGCGTGTACCCTTTCATCGTTAGGAAGGTTGATTGCGATGGTCTTGCTGCCGGCATTGCAGTCACCAGCGTAGTAGATGGCATCATATACGTTCAGGTCAGATGATGTTCCTGGTACGAATGTCTTGTACTCCGGCGGGCAAGGAAGCATCTGCTGGAGGATTGGAAGAAAGGCTACATACTTCGCGAGGTTTGCGCTGCGGGTCTCGTCCTTCAGAAGGATGAATGCCTCATAAGCTGCTTTTGCTTCGAAGAGATGGTCGTCATAATTTTCAATAGGACCGATCACAAGATCCATATTGCAGTCCTTCATATCCATCCAAGCGAGATCACTGGCGAGATAATCATCTGTGCGGAAGGCTTTTACGCGCTCGGTAAGATAAGTGCGCATACCTTCGTTGTCAGTGAGCGATGCAGCTTCTTCGAGAAGAGCACAGACCTTGTCAAGTTCCTCTTTATACTCGTCGCGATACCATACGGTCTTGAGGTTTCCGTTCTCATCGCGGCGGATGACTGTGTAGAGACTGAGCTTGTCCGGATCGTCAAATGCCTCCCATTCCTCCATAGTCATATCCTGAGGATAGTACTTGCATCCGAGTGGCTTCACGCCATAGCCCTTAATGAACGGCTTGTTATCATCGAGATGATCCCAAGCTCCATAGTTGATCATTGCATAGGCTTTCTGGTATTCGTCTTTGAGAGATTCCAGTTCGGCTTTGTCACCGAATGTCTGCTTCCAGAAGAGATCGTCCATAATCTCTGCAGCCTGACGGAACAGACCGACAATCTTCTTGTCGTTCTCGGAAAGAGCATCATAGAGAGGAGAACTTACCTCTACCACTGCATAACTCTCCACCTTCTCCTTGAGATCAGCTTCCTCTGTCTGACCACAAGCAGCCACTGCGATTGCAGCGGCTGCCATAAAGAATATCTTATTCATATGATTGTTTAGAAGCTTACTGCGATTGCCTTGAAGCTGTCAGCCTTGAGAGCTGCACCACCGATAAGACCTCCGTCGATGTCAGGGCAAGCGAAGAGTTCCTTAGCGTTTGTCGGGTTGCAAGAACCTCCGTAAAGGATAGAAATCTCCTCAGCGAGCTCACCGAACTTCTCAGCAAGAACCTTGCGGATTTCTGCGTGGATTTCCTGTGCCTGTTCTGCAGTTGCAGTAAGACCTGTACCGATAGCCCATACTGGCTCGTAAGCTACGATTACGTTAGCCATCTGCTCTGGAGTAAGCTCGAAAAGAACGTTCTTAACCTGCTCTGTAACTACTTCGAAGTGACGGCCGGCCTCGCGCTCCTCCTTCTTCTCACCGATGCAGAAGATTGGAGAAAGACCCTGTGCAAGAGCGAGCTTAGTCTTCTCTACAAGCTTTGCGTCAGTCTCTCCGTAGTACTCTCTTCTCTCTGAGTGACCGAGGATTACATACTCGCAACCTACACCAGCAAGCATATTTACTGCTACCTCACCTGTGTAAGCACCCTTCTCCTTGTCAGCGCAGTTCTGTGATGAAAGACCTACAGCTGTACCCTTTACTACCTCAGCTACAGGATAGAGGTGAGTGAACGGTGGAGCGATGATGAGCTTTACGTCAGCCGGTACCTCAGCTGAAGCTGCTACTACTGCCTTTGCGAGCTCTACGCCCTCTGCAACTGTGGTGTTCATCTTCCAGTTGCCTGCTACGATGTGTTTTCTCATTTTCTTTAACTTTTTTAAGACGTTTATAATTGTTGTTGCTTCTTTTTTTTCACAATTAGGGTCGCAAATTTACAAGTTTTTTATGACTATTCCTATCTTTTTGGATTTGTTCCACATCCAGACTTTTCCATCACTGGAAGTCTTCTGTACGCTAAAGGTGAGCCCTGTTTCCGTTCTGGTGCTGCTGCTAGCCGTCCAGATCAGATCCACACTCAGACTCTGACCTTCCGTGTCCGGTCTTTCCGAGCATTTCACTATAACCCAGTCAGAAAGCCTGTCATCGTACATACGGTAAACATTGTCCGGAATGCTGTGTGAAAGCTGACAATCAAGAGGGTCATACACAAACAGATCTTCGCCTCTCATTGTGAATGATATATCTTCCCTTTGAAGAAGGATCTCGTCGATGTCATAGCAGCATCCTGTGGCAATAACTGCAATAGTCAGAAATATAATCAATCGATGCATAGGCTATTCCTCCCCAGATAATCTGATCTCCTTGATAATGTTATCCTCGCTCCCATCCTCCCATATGATGTGTGCTTTCAGAGTGCCGCTTTCGATGAGCCTGTAGTATTGGTCACCTTCCACGACAATCTTTCTGCCATTGAAGGTCCAGTTGATTTCAGCGGCATCTGAAGCATTGCATACCCTTAGGGGGATAGGACTTCCGTATGGAATGGTTCCGTCAGCTTTTTTCTTCACTCCGGTCATATGGATGTAAGGCCAGCTCACAGATGGCGATTTCCTGGTCATCAAGGTAATGTTCTTGCTTCCTCCCTTGACGCCATCTATCTCGAAGCAGATGACCACGTTATATGTCTTGTTGTCGGGCTGGAGATCTTCAATAAGGGCTGCATATTTTCCCGGCTCATATGCTTGTATGACAGTAGTCTGCATCTTTTCACCAATGCGCCCCCATTCTACGATCGCATTTCCCTCAAAAATTCTGTCGCTTTCAAAACGGATTATTGCTGCGTCGGTAAATGTATCAATTTCCACCGCAGAAACGCCAGGAGGGACTTTGTTTTCTGATATTCCGCTGATATTGAACATTATTTTACCGTCCTCCCATCGGATATCCGAAAGCTTGGCGGCTCCAAGTTTTCCGCTCCAGAATCTGAATCCCGGGACTCCATCCGGAACAATTGAAGTGATGCCATTCTGCGGGAAGAAGATGGTGCTGATGTCAGTCGGAAGTATATCGGAGAAAATATCATTGCGCCCGTCGGCTTCAAGGAGGTCAGCGCATTGGTGGTCTGGCCTGCAGTTTACTTCATTGGCAAATCCCCACCTCTCCGAGGCTTTCAGATTGCGCCTGTAAGAATCCGAGTATCCGGAAACTCTGTCAGAACGGTCAATATGATACACAAGCAATCCTTTTCCTCCGATATGCGCATCCCATCCATCACCGCTTCGGCATTCCAGAAGATAATATTCATCTTCGTTATCGGTGTCCAGTCTGTATACGGTATTGGTCTGCTCAATGGGACCTAATGAGTATGATCCGTCAGAGTCTATCCTGATGGGGCTGCAGATTCCAAGCATCTCCCTTTCTATGGCATTGAGATAGGGAGGTGTATTGCCTTCATTGTTATGATTTCCTCCGTCCATCAGGGATGTCCGGATCCACAGACCTGCAGATTCACCACCGCTGCCGCTATAATCGGTGTCATATAGATCTACAAGTCCTAATGTATGGCCATATTCGTGGCAGAATGTGCCGATGCCGCTTAATTGCGAAGTTGTACCGTCCTGACTTGTGGTAAGCTCGGAACTGCAGGCATAGCTGTCAAGTTGTTTACCGTCAAGGACTATACTTTGCCCGCTACCCTCATATATGGACCAGGAATGTGACCAGATGCACTCCTCTCCGGCTCCTTGGGACTCGTCGCCACCTGCAAAGAAGACAAATACATTATCTATTTTACCATCCTTGTCTTCATCATATAGAGTGAAATCGATCTGTTCATCTGCCGCCTGACAAGCTTCTATTATCATACGTGTCGGGTCCTTGTCTTCTCCGTCTGGCATATTTGCGCCATATTCCTCTCTCTTCTCCGGCAGTGTAACGATGTCGCTCACTTCGAATTCGAAATTGACTTTTCCTGCCAGCTGCTGCTCGAAATATTCCTTGGCACTTCCGGTAGCTCCGTTCCGTGAATATCCATCCTTAGTAAGCAAATCAGCGAAGTCCTGCTTCTCGTACTTGAATCTGATATCGCTGAACTGTGCCAATATGACGATTCCGTGTTTTACGGACTGACCGCCATTCCTTGTGGTGAGCAGGCCGGAGTCTTTCCATATTCCGCTGTCACTGAATGAGAATTTTCGACGCTTTTCTCCTGCTGACGCGGAAAGAACCTCGTATGGTATCATCCTGCTTTCTGACAATATCGCTGATGGAGCCTTTTTACCGACCTTGCATCCGCTGCTGCTGCGGTTTCCCTCGTTATCAAATAGCGCATAGCACCACCAGCCATCCCTGTCCTGGACTATTGCACAACCGTCCAGCGTGGTGGTGAGTCTGAAGAATTCGTCTCCTTTCAGTCTTGCATTGAAAACGGTACCGTCCGGCTGCGTCAGGGAAATGATGCCCTTCCTCGCCGGTCCGCAATGAGCCGAAAAGGAAAGAATCAATGCTAAAAATATAAGTATCGTTTTATGCTTCATATTCTTTTACGGTATGGTTTTCTCTAAAAACCAGTATATTTGCAAAAGAATTGCATATTTAAACATTTTTTATGAGACGGACAAGAATATTTGCGCTTTCTGTCTGCGCACTATTTTCTTTTACCTTCACCCTTGGTGCACAGGAAAGTACGGTCAGGAAGATCAATGAAGGTGGCAGATTCGATAACTGGTGCGTACGTGAGGTCAAGGAATCAGGCCTTATAGGAGGGCAGACCAAATATCTTTATGAGTTTTATGGTAATCAGGATACCCTTGTCACAGGAAAGACGCCATTCAGGGCGCCGGAAGGATATATGTGGCGTACCAACAACGTGCTTGCCATTGTCGCCGGCGTAGTAAAGACGAACAATACGATATTCCCGGAAAAAAGAGGAGATGGATGGTGTGCGAGAATCGAAACTCATATCGAAGAGGTCAAGGCATTAGGTATAGTCAATATGGACGTCACCTGTCAGGGAGCTCTGCTGGTCGGAGTGCTTCCAGAGCCGATAACGACCACCAAAGACCCTATGGCCAAGGTCTTCTATGGTTTTCCCTTCACTGACTCTCCCAAGGCTGTCAGGATGGATTATAAGGCGGATGTAGGGCACGAGGTGATCCGTGGAACAGGATTTTCGAAGCTTAAGCCTATGGGATACAATGACTATGCGGAGATTACGGTAATGCTGCAGAAAAGATGGGAGGATGAAGAAGGCAATGTTCACGCTTTGAGAGTCGGAACCGGAATCGAAAGAATTATGGAGGATGTCCCAGAGTGGAAGAACGGATATGAGGTGAAGATCCATTATGGAGATATCACCAAAGAACCTTATTATAAGGACTATATGGGACTTAAGACAGATCCTGAGACTGCATATCACGCATCGAACAGTAAAGGAAAGAATGTCATCATTCAGGAAGATGGCTGGGCTGCTCCAGGAACTGAGCCTACGCATATGATGATCCATATTCTGTCAAGCTGTGGCAAGGCATTCTATGGCGGAGTAGGTAATACAGTCTGGGTGGATAATGTCGAGATCGTTATGTAAATTGAAAAAAGTGTGTATTTTTTCAAAAGTGATGCAACATTTCGAAATCCTTATGCATCTATTTGTCAGGTTTAGGTTTTAGTACACGTTTAAGGGCCGGTTAGTTGAGAAACTACCGACCCTTTACTTTTGTTCCTGAAGGAAATTATTTTGCAGCCTCTACAGACTCCTTTCTGAAATCCTTCATCATCTTCATAAGATTCAAAGCAGCCTTGCGAGCGCGTGCTCCAGCAGCTTTGTTACCTTTCTCTACCTGAGCCTCTGCATTCTGAGCGAATACTTCATACTCGGCCTTGATCTGATCTACAAGTTCTCTCATTGTCTTGAAATTTTTAAATAGTTCGTGAAACATTGTTAAACTGACGCCAAGGTATGAATAATCCAAATAAAAAACAAGTTTTTGCCTTTAAAATTGTTGTTTTCAGGCCGTTGTACAGTTTCTAAGCTTCAGTTTCCTTGGGTTTTGGCTTTGTGTTTACTACGTTCATAGCGCGATCTGCTCCTACAGTCGCCCAAGCCTTCACACCGTCAATGACTCTTTTGCAGATTTCCGGAATTTCCTTCTTTTCGTCCTCGTTGAATTCTCCCAGGACGTAGCCGATCTGCTGGCCACGGCCGAATTCGTTGCCGATGCCGACACGGATCCTTGCATAATCCTGAGTCCCGATCAGTTCGTTGATGTTTGTAAGACCGTTGTGGCCGCCTGCGCTTCCATTCTTTCGGAGTCTGAGGGTGCCGAATGGGATATTCAGGTCATCAGAAATGACCAGAAGGTTTTCCGGCTGTATTTTCAGTTCGTTCATCCAGTAACGCACTGCCTTGCCGCTGAGATTCATATATGTGGAAGGCTTGAGTAAAGTGAACTTCCTTCCCTTGAATGAAATCGTCGTCGTGCTGCCATATCTTCCAGACTCAAAAACAATATTGGATGCCTGAGCCCAGGCATCCAATACCATAAATCCAATGTTGTGTCTGGTGTTGGCATATTCGACGCCGATATTTCCTAAACCGACGATCAAATAATTCATCCCAATTCAGATTACTTCTTCTTACCAGTAGCCTGCTGCTCCATCTTAGCCTGCTGAGTTGCACGGGTAGGACGTACAGAGCAGATGATTGTAGCCTTTGGAGATACGATAGTAACGCCTTCGTAGTTGAGGTCGCCAGCAACGATCTGCTTGCCGATCATAAGGTGAGTAGAGTCCACCTCGAGAACGTCAGGAAGGTTGTTCATCATAGCGCTGATGCGGAGCTTGCGGCTAGAAACGAGGAGCTTACCACCCATCTTCACACCCTCAGCGTGACCGGTAACGAGAACCGGAACCTCGATAGTTACAGGCTTGTCCTCTGAAACGAAGAGGAAGTCTACGTGAAGAGCCTCGTCGGTTACAGGGTGATACTGTACTTCGTGGAGCACTGCATAACCATTTCTTCCGTCACTGAGGTGAAGGTCGATGATATATGAGTTAGGAGTGTGAGTGATTGTCTTGAGATCCTGAGCGTCGATAGTGAAGAGAATGTTCTCCATTCCGAGTCCATAGATGTTGCAAGGAACCTGTCCTGCACGACGTACAGCCTTTACTGCTGCCTTGTTGCCAGCTTCGCGAACCTGGCCTTTGAGTTCAATGTGCTTCATTGTCTTTTAAATTTTAAAATGTGTTACTCAGTTTCCGGAATAATCCGAAAACCCCATTGCACCAAAAAGCGATCTGCTTTTTAGACCAAATTTTTTGGGGCTGCAAAGATAGACAAAATATTTGAATATCAAATGATAATATTGAAAAGTTCCTAAGGAACCAATCCTGTTGCCTGATTCCACTGGAGTGTCCGGTAGAATTTGTCGAGTTCATTACTTCCGTTGCGCGGTAGGTACATACTGAATCCGGAGAATATATCTATCTTGAACTCATTCATAAACTCAGGAGTGTGCTCCTTATATAATACGCATCCATCCAGCGCATCCTGAAGTCTTGCGATCTCTTCTTCAGTTGCTCCAGCTTCCCTGACAATGCTCTCCAGATCATAGAACCAGTGCTTGTTGCTTCGGTAGAATCTTTGGACTGCTGACGGTTCTATGGAAGTCAACCCTTCTGAGTGTGCGGCGAATATGTCTTTGCAGACCTCTGCGAGAGGCTCCAGATTATGGCAGTCTATCATTGATATCGTCGCTGATCTATATATTCCGCTCTGAATGTCGTACTGTGTGAAGTAATCTCTGCATACCCCCATTGGATCCGGCTCCTCCTTTAATAACAGGTGCTGGGTAAGTGTCTTGTAATCAAGTCCTTCTGCAAGCACTTCAGCCTGTGAGAAACCGACTTTCCTACATTTGTCCCTAAGCTCGTATGCTACTTCGATACCACCCATAAGGCAGGCATCGAAGAGGATGTAATCCAGTTCCATCGGTATTGCTTCGGCAAAATCCGCCAGCTCCATTTCATATGATACCCTGTTCTGGGACGGGCCTACCTGATCCTGTCCTATACTTTTTACCATCGGCAGTGACGGGTCGAAGTCCGGCTCAACGTATGGTACCGGAGACGGAACGCCTCTTGACTTCATCATTCTCGATTTCCGGAATACATAACTGCCCGGGTTTGAGTAATATCCGGAAGGCAGATATCCTGTCGCGTGTGATGAGAAAATCATTCCGTAACTGCCGGAAGTGAAATTGTCCTTTACGTAGTTCAGGACTTCATTCAGCTGTACGGCAGATGAGGATATCGTACCTTGGGGATAAGTTACCAATGTGTCTGATATTGTGTTGCCTTCCTTATTCTTATATATTCTGATAAGGTACGGAGTAGTCGGATTGTCATATGAACCGCTTACTCTCGGCGTATGAGTGTACACAAGCAGAATGTCGTCATTGCAGCCATTTCCAGGCAGCCATCCCTGCTTCAGATCCTTTATGTCATCCAGCAGATAGCTTCTCAGGGAGTTGAAGCCTGCAGAATACAGAAGCAGGACCTTGCGTGAAGCTTCGTCCACCTTGCAGTCTTCTTTCGGAGTGTCCAATCCGAAGCATCCGTGAAAGATAGGCAGCAGCATAAACCCAGCTGCAAGGCGTAGAATAATGTTCTTTATGTTTATCATCATCAGTTTCAGCTTTAACAAAACGACAAATATAATTATTTTATGTATATTTGCCAATTATCGGAATTGAAATCAAATATACAAATATGAAAGCTTTAAGTAAGATGATTACGATTGCAGGCCTTGCCGCTGCCTTTGCTTCCTGTTCTTCGGATAATGCGGCGCAGAATGGAGAATTCAAATACCTGATCGATGAATTCGCCGATCTTAAGATTATGAGATATCAGGTTCCGGGTTGGGACGCGCTCTCCCTTCAGCAGAAGGAGTATGTCTACCATCTTTCGGAGGCGGCCAAATATGGTCGTGACATTATCTGGATGCAGAACTGCAAGTACAATCTCCAGATCCGTAAGACACTTGAGAATATTCTTGAGAACTACGAGGGAGACCGCACGAGCGAGGATTGGGCAAAGTTCGAGACATATGCTAAAAGAGTATTCTTCAGCAACGGTATCCATCACCACTATGCGGAAGATAAGTTCTTCCCTGAGTGTTCTCAGGATTATTTCCACGACCTGATGGCAGCTGTGGGGGAGGATGATGCCGAGCTGGAATATTTCATCTATGATCCGGCTGTCTTCCCGGCAAGAAAGGTGATGGACGGAAAGGATATTGTAGCTGAGTCTGCGGTCAATTTCTATGAGAATGTCACACGTGCTGAAGTGGAAGCCCTCTATGCATCAATGATGGATCCGTCAGACAAGACTCCTATATCATACGGTCTTAACAGCCGCGTGGTCAAGGGTGAAGACGGCGTTGTGCGCGAAGAAGTATATAAGGTAGGTGGCCTTTATGGAGCTGCTCTCGAGAAGATCTGCGCTGAACTTGAAAAGGCTGCGGCTGTGGCTGAGAATGATACTCAGAAGGCATATATCGCTGATCTCGTTGCATATTACCAGTCCGGAGACCTCAATCTTTGGGATGAATACAATATCAAATGGGTGAACGATACTCTTGGAACTGTAGACTTTGTCAACGGATTCGTAGAGGATTACAATGACCCGCTCGGACGCAAGGCTACCTGGGAAGGTCTCGTGAATTTCAAGGATGCCGAGGCTTCGCTCCGCACTGAACTCATCAGTGAGAATGCCCAGTGGTTCGAGGATAATTCGCCGGTTGACAGCCGATTCAAGAAGAAGGAGGTGAAGGGTGTGACAGCAAAGGTCATCAATGTTGCAGTTCTTGCAGGTGACTGCTATCCTGCCGCTCCGATCGGTATCAATCTTCCTAACGCCGACTGGATCCGTCGTGAGCACGGTTCGAAGTCAGTGACTATCGCGAATCTTACATCTGCATACAATATGGCCGCTCAGGAGTCTCCTAAGAACCAGCTTGGAGAGTTTGCCTGGTCAGAGGATGAAATCGCTTTGGAAAAGAAGTATGGTGCATTGACCAATGACCTCCATACAGACCTTCACGAATGCCTCGGACACGGTTCAGGACAGCTTCTTCCGGGTACTTCGCCTAATGCGCTCGGAGAATACAGCTCAGCTCTCGAGGAAACTCGTGCTGACCTCTTCGGACTTTACTATCTTGCTGATCCTAAAATGGTTGAGCTTGGTATCGTTCCTGATATGGAGGCTTATAAGGCTCAGTACACAAGCTTCATACGTAACGGTATCTTCACTCAGTTCACCAGAGTCGAGCTCGGCAAGAAGAATATGGAGTCGCATATGCAGGACCGTAAGCTTATCGCACAGTGGTGCTATGAGAAGGGTCTTGCCGATAACGTGATCGAAAAGAAGGTTCGTGACGGAAAGACATATTTCGTGGTCAATGACTTCGAAGCTCTCCGTGGACTTTTCGGAGATCTTCTCGCAGAAGTTCAGCGAATCAAGTCTGAGGGTGACTATGAGGCAGGCAAGGCTCTCGTGGAGACTTACGCCGTCAATATCGATTACGATCTTCATAAAGAGGTTCTCGAACGTTATGCATCCCTTGGCCTCAAGCCGTACGGAGGTTTCGTGAATCCGGATATCGTTCCTGTGAAGAAAGGCGGAAAGATCGTCGATTATCAGCTCGAGTATGCTGACAGCTATCTCGACCAGATGCTCCAGTACGGCAAGAAGTATTCGACTCTCTAACCTGTCATTCTGAGCGAATCCCCCTGTCATTCTGAGCGAATGCGTGAGAATCTTTACAAAGACTACGAAACGTATCTGAAGATAGAACGTGCGATGTCACGACATACCGTGGCATCGTATTGTTCTGATGTCAGGAAATTTCTCGGTCAATGTGAAACAGACCTCAGGTCAGTGGATACAGGCCTGGTGGAGAACTATCTGTCCGAATTGAAAGGCGTGACCAAGCGCTCTCAGGCCAGATTTCTAAGTTCTCTGCGCTCGTTCTTCGGATGGCTGGTGCTGGAAGGACTGCTGGATGACAATCCTTGTGACAATGTGGATCCACCCAAGCTGGGACTTTACCTCCCTCAGGTACTTTCTGTAAGTGAGGTCGAGGCTTTGATCGGTGCCGTGGACCTGTCGTCCTGGCAAGGATTCAGGGATAAGGCTATTCTGGAAGTGCTTTACGGCTGCGGTCTCCGTGTCTCTGAGGCCGTGAATCTCAATATCTCCAATCTTTATTTTGATGAAGGATATATAAAGGTAAAGGGCAAAGGAAACAAGGAGAGGCTTGTCCCAATAGGAGAAATGGCTGCTGATGCTGTCAATGAATATCTGGAACATCGTCCCCGACCATATGATGCAGCTTCAGATGATCTGGTTTTCCTGAATCGTTTCGGCCGTTCGCTAAGCCGTCAGTCTATGTTTCTGATGATGAAGAAGATGGCTTTGCTTGCAGATGTCCGAAAGGAAATATCGCCGCATACTTTAAGGCATTCCTTTGCCACTCATCTGGTGGAGAATGGGGCGGATCTCAGGATGGTTCAGGAGATGCTTGGTCACGAGAATCTTGTCACTACGGAGATTTACACCCATATTGACACCTCTACCTGGCATCAGGAAGTCCTGGCGCATCATCCTCGCAGAGAAAAAAGAAAGGAAGAGGATTCAATATAATTCACTACATTTGCAAGCTTGATAAAATTTATGAAATTCTAAAACAATAAGAAAATGGATAAGAACAGTTACGCATTGGGTATGAGCATTGCCCACAATATGCTTTCTTCAGGCATCAAGTCTGTGGAATTTGATGACTTTGCAGCCGGAGTGAAGGCTGTGCTTACAGGTGTTGAACCAGCAGTTTCGTTTCAGGAGGCCGGTCAGCTTCTTGACAAGTATTTCGCTGAACTCGAGGCTGAGCAGAAGGCTCAGGCAGAGGCTATGAGCGCAGCTATGCGCGAAGAGGGTGAAGCGTTCCTGAAGTTCAATGCTGAGCAGGAAGGCGTTGTATCACTTCCAAGCGGTCTTCAGTATAAGGTGATTACCGAGGGTACAGGCAAGAAGCCTTCTGCAACTTCACAGGTCAAGTGTCACTATGAGGGTACACTCCTTAACGGTATGAAGTTCGACAGTTCATATGACCGCAATGAACCGGCGGTCTTCGGACTGAATCAGGTAATCGCAGGCTGGACTGAGGGTGTTCAGCTTATGTCTGAGGGATCTAAGTATGAATTCTATATTCCTTACGATCTCGCTTACGGTGCTCACGGTGCTCCAGGAGCAATTCCTCCATACGCTACCTTGAAGTTCATTGTAGAACTTATTGAAGTTCTCTAGTGAACCCCTTTATGGAAATATTCACCCTCGTAACGGGGGTGATTTATATTATCCTGGAGATCCGTCAGAAGAATCTGATGTGGGTCGTCGGGATTCTCACAAGCATTGCTGCGATGTGGGTCTTCTTCAGGCAGGGACTTTATGCGTCATTTGCATTGAATACCTATTATCTGGTGACTTCATTCATCGGATTGTGGCAGTGGCGCAAGGATATTGACCGTATATCTCAGGACGGGTCAGAGCAGAAAGATGGAACTGTGCGTCTGAAGCGCCTTAGTGTCAAGACCGTAGCAGTCAGTGCATTTGCGGTCGTGGCAGGTACATTGGCCCTCGCATTCCTGATGGAACTTCTTGAGAATCCTATGTCCTATCTCGATTCTGCTGTGGCTGTACTGAGTGCAGTGGCTACCTGGTGGCTTGTGCGATGCTACATCCAGCAATGGTGGCTGTGGATAGCGGCTGATACGGTCAGCACTGTATTATGCGCAAGTCAGGGACTCTGGTGGATGGCGGCTCTCTATGCTGCCTATGCAGTCTCGGCAATAATAGGATACATACATTGGAAAAAGCACGGACGCTACATCTCGTAGCATCCGTGCTTTTCTCTTATCCGAGGCTCGTTTACCTTATATATTCAAGGACAATATCTTCCATTATCCTGTAGCACTGGAGATTCGGATGGACTCCGTCAGCTGCGTGAATCTTAGGCAGCCCGTTGGATTCGTCTTTTAATGGTGTGTGGAAATCCACAAACGGAATCTTCTCAGCTTCAGCATATTCCTTGATCATTTCATTGAGCCTGATGATATCTCCGGCAGGTTCCTTTACCTCGGGTCTCCAATAAAATCCGGCAGCAGGAAGGACTGCGCAGAGGATAGGCCTGATCTTGTTGGCCTTTGCCAGCTGACACATCGATATGATGTTTCCGAGGGCGTTTTCAAGACTTATGTCTCCATTGTTTCTGGCAATGTCATTGGTTCCGGCCAATATAACCACATATTTCGGATCAAGGTCGATTACGTCTCTTCTGAAACGTACGAGCATATGTGAGGTGGTCTGTCCCGATATGCCTCTTCCGATGAAATTGTGGTCTGTAAAGAAAGCCGGATCTTCCTTTGCCCATCCTTCAGTGATGGAATCTCCCATAAACACTGCCTTAGGGCTGACAGTGACCTGTTTGTTCTGTTCTGCGAAACGGCCGAAGTTTGCCCAGTCCTGAGCCTGGCACAGAAAAGGGAATAATATCGCTATGGCGACGATTGAGATGCGGATATTTTTCATATTGATATGCAGCTTTTGCACAAAGATATGGAATTTTCTTATTTTTGCATTTCTATAATCTGAATGAATGAGAATTATTGTTGAAAGCGGGGCTACCAAGACAGCCTGGAAGGCGGTTTCTGCAGATGGCAGTATCACAGAAACGCTTACTGAGGGGCTGAGTCCGACCTGCCTCGATGCAGAATACATAAGCGGTATTGTCCGCAAGGCTGTACCTGCCCTCAATCCTGAGGGAAAACGGGTGGAACAGATTGTCTTTTATGGGGCCGGCCTTGTTTCGGAGGAGTCTTCGGCTCCTGTACGCTCCTGTCTGGAAATGTGGTGTCCCTTCGCCCAAGTGGAGTTTCATTCGGATATCCTGGCTGCGGCGAGGGCGTTGTTTGGCGATGGGAGCGGAGTCGTGGCCATAATGGGAACCGGTTCGAACAGCTGTCTGTATGAAAACGGGAAGGTAGTGAAAAATATCCGTCCGGGAGGCTATGTCCTTGGAGATGAGGGCAGCGGAGTGGCTCTGGGTCGAGCCTTCCTTGCTGATCTGGTGAAAGGATTGCTTCCTGAATCCATAGAGACTGAATTCATTGCTCAGACCGGCCTGGATTATTCGGCTATTGTCCGTAAGGTATATAAGGAAAAGGCGGCGTCGGCTTTTATGGCATCTCTGGCTCCATTCGTAATGTCCCATATCGATGAGCCTTATATACGCTCGATGGTGAGGGATTGTCTGGAGGCATTCGTAAAGAGGGCATTGTCGAGATATGCGGGCTTTGCCAGTAACAAGGCAGCAGCGCAAAAGGTCGGAGTTGTGGGATCCTTCGGATGTGCCTGTGAAGATATGCTGCGTGAGATCGGACGTCAATACGGTCTTGAATTTGTCGCTTTCCTGAAATCTCCTATAGATAATCTGGTCAGATATCATTGCAATTATGGCGTATAAAGAGAATTACCCTTCGCATCTTCTGGAGGATGCAGTGGATGCTATAAGCTCACTTCCTGGTGTGGGGCGTCGCAGTGCCCTTCGCCTGGCTCTTCATCTTCTAAAGCAGCCCAGGGAAAACGTTCATCATTTTACATCTTCGATCAGCCGTCTGCGCGACGAAGTGAAATATTGCCGCCATTGTATGATGATTTCAGACAATGAAGTCTGTGCGATATGTTCCGACAGATCGAGAGATCATCGTACTATCTGCGTAGTGGAAAGCGTGCGGGATGTGATGAGCATAGAGAATACAGGACAATATAACGGCGTCTACCACGTGCTTGGAGGCATAATATCACCCATCAATGGCATCGGTCCTTCGGATATCACTGTGCGTGAGCTTGTTGCCCGTGTCGCTGCCTTGGTATCTCCTGAAGGCCTTTTTGAAGCTGATGCTCCCGGTCTGGATGGCACTGTGGGAGAGGTCATATTGGCCTTGAGCGGAGATGTGGAAGGGGAGACGACAGCATTTTATATTTATCGTCAGATATCACAATACGGAGTAAAGGTGTCCTCTCTTGCCCGCGGACTCGGCTTCGGCGACAATCTGGAGTATGCCGATGAACTCACCCTCGGCCGTTCTATTGTGAACCGTCAGATTTTCAAGCCGTAAATTTGGTGTTGTCAATAAAAAAAGATAAATTTGCAGGCTTGCATTTGGGTATGCAGGCCTGTTTCGTGTAATTTTAAAGAGGGAGGTGGATATGATCGAGATCTTCTACAATCAGAACGGACAGATTATGGTTTCCCAGTCGGAAGCTGATCTTAAAGGTATCCCATATTCAGATGTTGTCTGGATCGATCTCTTTGCCCCTTCAGGCGAGGAGAAGAGAGCTGTGGAGCAGTATCTCGGTACTGTCATTCAGAACCGTGCTCAGGCGGAAGAGATCGAGATTTCATCACGATTCTATGAGACAGAAAAAGCGATTTTCGCCAATACCAGCTTCCTTATCCCTGGCCCTGATGAATATAATGAGGAGACCGTTTCGTTCATATTGACCGATGATATCCTGACCACTCTGCGTGAATGTCCGCTGAAGAGCTTCACTGACCTTCAGCGCCGTATGCTGGCATTTCCTAAAATGTATGATTCGGGTCACGTGGCTTTTCTCAGCATTCTCGAACAACGTATAGACCTGGATGCCGATATGGTAGAGCTGGTGTCCAAGGAGATTACCCAATATAACAAGAAGGTCAGTCTGGGAGAAGACATCAGCGAAGAATTCCTCATTGATATCAATCAGCTTCAGGACAATACGATGCTCATACGCGAGAATATCGTCGACAAGCAGCGAGTTATCTCCAGCATCATCAAGAGCAAGAAATATCCGCCGGAATATCATTCTAAGCTGAATGTCCTTCTGAAGGATATATCTTCGCTTATCAATCATACGAACTTCAGTTTCGAGAGACTCGAATATCTTCAGAATACTGTTCTGGGTATCATCAACCTGGACCAGAACAAGATTATGAAGGTGTTCACCCTCGTTTCCCTGATGCTGATGCCTCCGACTCTGATAGCCAGCTTCTTCGGAATGAATGTAAAATTCGGATGGTTCTTCGGCCACTCTGGCTGGGCCTGGTTCATCATCCTCTGCTTGATGGTCATCTCGCTTCTGGTCATCTTCGGCATCTTCAAGAGAAGAAAAATGTTTTAATCAATATTAACCTAAAATCAAAAATTATGTTCAATCAGTATTTTGTAAGCGTAATCCGCAACAAGTATGCGGATTTCAATGGCAGAGCAAGAAGGACCGAGTATTGGTATTTCGTGCTTTTTAACTTCCTCGTCGGTACTGCTGTAGGGCTTGTAGTCGGACTTATCGGACTTGATTGGCTTTCATACATTTACTCATTAGCTCTCCTTGTGCCTGGAATAGCTATAGGTGTGAGAAGACTTCACGATATCGGAAAGAGCGGCTGGTGGCTTCTCATTTCCTTTATTCCTCTTATCGGAGCTATCTGGCTTATTATCCTTTTGGTTAAGGAAGGCAATCAGGGCAGCAATGCTTATGGTCCTGATCCAAAGGCATAATTTCTTACGAAACTCTTTGAAAATCGGAAAATTATCCATATTTTTGCGCGCTTTTTGACCGAAGGCGCGCTTATTTTTATTGTAAGTCGCTATAGGCAAGCACAATAAATAATGTTTAACCCACTAGTTTGTTTTTAATTTATTACAATGGAAGAAAACAAGACAGTTGCTGCTGAGGTAACTCCAGCAGTAGAAGAAACCAAGAAGACAGTTCTTAACGCTTCTGTCGCTCCTGAGAATTTCGACTGGGATGCGTTCGAGAACGATGATGTTTACGGTGCTTCAGTAGAGGAGATCTCTGAGAAGTACAACCAGACTCTCTCTAAGGTAGTTGAGGGTGAGGTTGTAGAAGGTGAGGTAACCTCAGTAGGTAAGAGAGAGGTTGTCGTTAACATCGGCTACAAGAGCGAGGGTGTCATTATGGCTCCTGAGTTCCGTTACAACCCAGACCTCAAGGTTGGTGACAAGGTTGAGGTTTATGTTGAGAACGCTGAGGACAAGAAGGGTCAGCTCATTCTCTCACACAAGAAGGCACGCCAGCTCCGTTCTTGGGATATGGTAAATGCAGCTTACGCAGCAGACGAGCGTACAAAGGGTGGTATGATCGTGGACGTATTCGGAATCGAGGCATTCCTTCCAGGTTCACAGATCGACATCAAGCCTATCCGCGACTACGATCAGTATGTTGACACCAATATGGACTTCAAGATCGTTAAGATCAACCAGGAGTTCCGTAATGTTGTCGTTTCTCACAAGGCACTTATCGAGGCTGAGCTCGAGCAGCAGAAGAGCGAGATCATCGGTAAGCTCGAGAAGGGTCAGGTACTCGAGGGTACTGTCAAGAACATCACAGGTTACGGTGTATTCGTTGACCTCGGTGGCGTAGACGGACTTATCCACATCACAGACCTCTCTTGGGGACGTATCAACCATCCAGAGGAAGTTGTTGCTCTCGACCAGAAGATCAATGTCGTTATCCTCGACTTCGATGAGTCTAAGAAGCGCATCGCTCTCGGTCTCAAGCAGCTTTGCCAGCACCCTTGGGATGCACTCGATGCAAACCTTAAGGTAGGTGACAAGGTTAAGGGTAAGGTAGTTCTCATCGCTGATTACGGCGCATTCGTAGAGATCGAGCCAGGTGTTGAGGGTCTTATCCACGTATCAGAGATGTCTTGGTCACCAAGACTCCGCATTGCTTCTGACTTCCTTAAGGCAGGTGACGAGGTTGAGGCACAGATCCTTACTCTCGACCGCGAGGAGAAGAAGATGTCTCTTGGTCTCAAGCAGCTCGTTGCTAACCCTTGGGAGAACATCCGCGCTAAGTATGCAGTAGGTTCAAAGCACACAGCAACTGTTCGCAATATCACTAACTTCGGCGTATTCGCTGAGCTTGAGGAGGGAATCGAAGGTCTCGTACACATCAGCGACCTCTCTTGGAACAAGATCAAGCATCCATCAGAAATCATCGCTGCAGGTGACGCTATCGAGGTTGTTATCCTTGACTTCGATGAGGAGAACCACAAGCTTTCACTCGGCCACAAGCAGCTCCTCCCTAACCCTTGGGATGAGGTTGAGGCTAAGTACGCTGTAGGTACTGTAGTTGAGGCTAAGATCGCTTCAGTAAACGAGAAGGG